>JAUVTI010000021.1 GCA_030601605.1 Gemmatimonadales bacterium | reverse complement strand
GCTCGCCACGTCGTGGAGCGGGTGCAGCTGGCGGACCACCTCCTGATGGAGCTGGACGAGGATGCCGAGCTGGCCGGCTGCTGGCTACTCGACGTTCCTCCGTTCCCCGAAGCCGAGGGTACGCGCTGATCTCCGTGAGCCCCGACGAGCGATTGCTCGCCTACGTCCGGGAGTTGTTCGCTCGCGAAGACGACGTCCTGGCGACGATCCGGGCACGCCACGCGGCGGACGGGCTCCCCGAGATCTTCATATCACCCGAGGAAGCCCAGATCATCACTGTGCTGCTCACCGCCGCGGGAGCACGGCGAGTCTTGGAGGTGGGGACCCTCGGCGGGTACAGCGGCGTGTGGATTGCGCGGGCGCTCGGGCCCGGAGGCCGCCTCGTCACGATCGAGCGGGACGCCGCGCGCGCCGAGGTAGCGCGTGAGAGCTTCCGCGCCGCGGGGGTGGCCGACCGCGTGGAGCTCGTGGTGGGCGAGGCGTCACAGGTGCTCGCCAAACTGGAACCGGGCTTCGACGCGGTCTTCCTCGACGCAGACAAGGAACCGCTCGTCGGCTACTTCCAGGAGGCGATGCGGCTGCTGGAGGTCGGGGGACTACTGCTGGTGGACAACGCTTTCATTCACGGACGGGTGGCCGATCCCGCCGACAGGGAGCCCGACGTAGAGGGGGTACGCGCGCTCAATCGGCTGGCCGCCACCGACGAGCGGCTCGTATCCGCCGTCGTGCCCGTGCGCGACGGGCTCACCGTCGGCGTGAAGGTGCGCGACTGACGGGCTCACCGCGAAACCGCGTGGCGGACGCGCTGCGCTCCGCCGGGGGCACCGTGGGGGCGGGGGCGCTGCTCACTCACGTGGCTCCCCCGGTGGCATCTCCATTCGGCACCGCGAGTCACGTCGAGGGCGAGTGCATCCTGGCCATCGATGTGGGAGGGCCTGCGCCGCCCCCCGAGGCGGTGGCATTCCTGGACGGCATTCAGCGCTACGCCGTGGAGGGGCGCTTCGGGCTGGTCCCCGTGGTGCGGGGATACGCGGCGGCGGCAGTGCTGGAACGCGAGGGCACCGAGCTGGGGGTGGCGCGGGCGCTCCAGGAGGAGTTTCTGGTGGTGGCGCGCTCCCGGCTCACGCCGGACCAGGAAGCGGCGCTCGAGGACGTGGATCTCCCGATCGTCGAGTGCGATGCGGCTGAGCGCTCCCATCCGATTCTGGACGTGCAGCTCGCCGCCAAGGCTGTCCAGCGCCGCCGCGAAGTGGTGGAGGCCGAGCTGGCGGCGGCCCACATCGAGGAGGCGCCCGGGAGCTGGCTGGTGGTGGACGGCAGTCTGGGAGGGATCGGAGCGCTCGAGGACGGGGCACGCGTCGTCGGGCTGGTCAAGAGCCACGAGACGCAGTTTCTGGAGGGTGCGGACCTCGAAGTGGCGCTCACCCTGCCCGAGGGGCACCGGACCAGCGTATTCGCCCGCACCGCGGGGGCGCGCGGCAGGGTGTTTTCGTTTTATCTTCGGTTATGGCCCTGGCAGGAGCATGATCTGCTCCACGGGCTCGTGCGGATCGAGCGTCCCCCCGGTGAGGCGGCGGTGGCGGAGGCGAGCGAGGTGAGCCGTTGGCTGCTCGCCGAACGCGCGCCCCTGTCGGCGCCGGACGGCCGGTGGGACCGACTGATCTACCCGATCCGGCAAGTAGAGACGTTCTTGCGCGCTCAGGCAGGAGGTTGGTGGTGATTCGACTCGGGGGCGGGAGTACGATCGGCCGCGTGGTGGCCACGGAGGCGCTGCCGGCCGGCCCGCATCAGTTCCACTTCTGGACCGCGATCGACACTGCGATCGGGATCGGCGCCATCGTGCGGGTGGATGCCGAGAACGGCCGGACGGTGTACGCCGTCGTCGTGGACGGCCGGGCATACTCCGATCTCGCCACCCCGCTGCACGAGGTCGTGGCCGCCGAGGGAGACCCCGCCGGAGACCGCGCGCCCACGCGGCGCACCGAGATCCGGCTGTGGACGGCGGCGGTGCTGCGGCACGAGCCCGACGAGCCGATCCAGCCGGTGCCGCTCGCCGACGTGCTGCTGGCGACCGAGCAGGATGTCGAGGCCGCGCTGCGAATGGATGGGTACGTGAGGGGAGAGCAGCCCACGGGGATACCGATCGGCGTGTACCGGGCCGGCGGGCTGGCCGCACCGGTTTACCTCGACGCGGACTTCCTGCTGGGACCCGAGTCTGCGCATCTGAATATCAGCGGCGTCTCGGGTCTCGCCACCAAGACGAGCGCGGTCGAGTTCCTGCTCTCGAGCATCTTCCAGCGCCTGCCGAGCCACAAGGGGAGCGTGGCGGCCCTGTGCTTCAACGTCAAAGGGCCGGACCTCTGCTTCCTCGACCAGCCGACCGAGCTGACCGAGGCCGACGAGGAGCTCTACTCCGTCATGGGCCTCGCCCCCCGGCCGTTCGAGAAGGTGCACTACTTCGCACCGTACAAGGCCGATGGCGTGAACCTCAATACGCTGCGATCCAACGCCGCTCTCGTGGGCGACGTCCAGCCCCTGGTGTGGGGCCTGCGGGAGGTGCTGGACTACCACGAGGTGTTGCTGAACCGTGACGACATCGACGCCAAGGCGGACGCGTTCCTCGACTTCCTGGCCGATCGCGTGGTGGACAAGCAGTTTCGCGACGAGTGGGGTAACACCCACCGGGTGGGCAGCTTCGCCGATCTCCAGCTGTTGTTCAAGGCGATCTTCGACGGGCTGGAGGCGGCGGGCCGCGGCGACTCCTGGCGCACGCACCACATCGCGACGATTCGCAAGGTACGTAACCGTCTGCTGAACATCTCCACGCGCTGCAGGGGGCTCGTTACCGATGACGGTACGGTGAGCGACCTCCCGTTCGGGCGGTTCGAGGATCGATCCGTGTACGTGCTGGACGTGGCGGGGATGGACCAGTTGGGCCAGGACCTGGTGTTCACCCGGGTCGTCACCAGGCTGCGGGAGCATCTGGAGCGGGGTGATCTGGGCGTCGACCACGTGGTCGTATTCGTGGACGAGCTCAACAAGTACGCTCCGGCGGACGGACCCGACACCTACGTGCGCAAGATGCTGCTGGACATCTCCGAGCGGGGGCGCTATCTCGGGTTGGTGCTGTTCGCCGCCCAGCAGTTCCGCTCGCAGGTGCACCGGCGGGTTGTGGGGAATGCGGGAACGCTCGTCTTCGGCCGGATGGACATGGACGAGCTGGCGATGCCAGGCTATCAGGTCCTCTCGCCCGCCACCAAGATCAAGCTGGCCACCCTGCCGCCGGGTGCTCTGGTGGTGCCGCGCCCGCCCTTCTCGCAGCCGCTCTTCGTGCGGGTTCCGCGGCCCGCAGTGTTGCAGGGGCCGGCCGGCGTGAAGCGATTCCCGCCTGCGGCTGACGTGCCGTTCGAAGAGGCGGTGGTGCGCCAGCTGACGGCCATGGACAAGCGCATTGCGCCGGCGCGTATCCGTGATTGCATTGCGGGCCGGCGCGAGGACGACGTGCGGCGCGCGCTGCTGGCCACTGCGCGCACGCGGCCGGACGATGTGGAGGGGTATTTCAAAGCGTCACTGGGACCGGCGGTGCGCCGCGAGGCGGCGGGCCGCGACCAAGATGCCACGACACCACTCAGATCGGTGGAGGATCCGTATGCGACATAAGACGACCTTGCTCTGCATCGCGGCGGCGAGTGTGATGTTGGGGATCCCGCAGGCGGTGGGTGCACAGGAGTCGATCCTGTTGCGGTACCGACCCGAGCCGAGAACCAGAATCCAGACCCTCTGGTGGACGGAGACGACGAGTACCCTGCGGGAGGGTGCACCCGGGGTACCGGCGCTGGATTCCATCATGGTCGAGTCGGCCACGCTCGGCAGCACGACCTGGAACGTGCGTGAGGCGCAGTTCACCAGATTCGTGGTGGACGTGAGCCACGACTCGACGCGCGCGCGAGTGCGTGCGCTCGGCGGCCCGTGGCGCGACATCCCCGAGATGCGGGCGCGGAGGGTATCGGCCCGGGTGACCGTTGACGATCGGTTGCGCGTGCTCGCGATTGAGCGTACGCGAGGCGATACGCTGACGCCGAGTGAGCGGCACGGACTGCGCGCGTTCCTCTCGAGGCTGGAGTTCGCCCTGCCCGAGGCCCCCGTGACGGTGGGCGACACTCTGACGTCCGACGTCGTGCTGCGCGTCTCCCGGCCGCTCGGGTTCGGCAGCGAAACCCCCGTCGCAGGCAACTTCAGCGAGCAACCTGAGATGGTCGCGCGCACCACGCTGACGCTGGACAGCCTGTCGGTGCGTGAGCGCGACACGCTGGCGTTCCTCACGGTGCGGGGGCTCTTTGTGGCCACCGAGTTGGACACCTCCACCGAGGAGATCTACGCCATGGTGAGTGTGACTGGCGCCCTCGGCGGGAGCCTCATCTGGTCCACGGGTTGGAACGCGTTCGTGTCGGGCGCGATCCGCACCCGCATTACGATGACGCTCGAGCGGGATCCGATCGAGGTGGGCGACGTGGCCATGACACTCCTGATGGACGAGTCAACACGATTCCAAGTGCGCCCGTGACCCCACGACTGGTCGTCGCGACAGTCGCCCTCCTGGTGCTGCCGGGGGCGGTCGAGGCGCAGGACAGTCTGCGCCTGGTGTTCGCGCCGCTACGGGGGGTGACGGTGCATCGCGCGTTCCAGTCACACACGCTCATGACGATGACCGGCGCCGATTCATCGGGCCGGCCTGTGACGGTCTCCAGGGAGGTTGCGGACCTCGGCGCGATGAGTCAGGTGTCGATGCCGCGGTCGGACGGAGCGCAGGTAGTGCACCTGCAGTATGACTCGCTGCGGTTCCGCGCCCGGGGCCAGGCCGGGTCGTGGCACGAGGTCGTAGTTCCCGATCCCGAGAGACGCTGGGTCCAGGCCCGCGTGGATTCCCACATGCGCCTGCTGGAGATCATCGGCGGCGGCCAGCACCAGAGCGCCGGGCTCCTGGTGCACCTGCTCACCGGCGTACCGGGGCTGGTGCTGCCGGTTGGATGGGTGCACTCGGGTGACCGCTGGAACGCCCAGCTGGAATTTCCGCTCGGCGACATCGTGGGCGCAGAGCCCACCGGGCTCATGCCGCGCACGCTCAGGGCCCGGGCTGCGTTCTCGGTGGACAGCGTGAGTGCTCGTCCGCGCGATACGCTGGCATACGTGAGCTTCGTTGGCAGCTACCTGCCGCAGAGCCTCACGGCGGCGGACGGTCGGACGGCGCAGTTCGCGGGCGCGCTGCGTGGCACGCTGGTTTGGTCCACCGGCTGGCGCAGCGTGGTGTCCGCGGCCACGCGCAGCCGGGTGCAGTTCACCGTGACGGGGCCGGGAACCGGTTCGGGAGCGTCGCAGGGGCAGGTCACGCTCGAGACCACCATTCGCCAAGCCGTGGTGCCCTAGCCCGTGAAGCTCGCCCATCTCGCCGACATCCATCTCGGGTTCCGCCAGTACCACCGTCTGACGCCACAGGGGATCAACCAGCGCGAGGCTGACGTCGCGCGGGCTTTCCGTCTCGTCGTTGACGACGTCATTGATGCCGCGCCCGACGTCGTGGTGATCGCGGGCGACCTGTTCAACTCGGTCCGCCCTTCCAATCCGGCGATCCTCCACTCGTTCAACCAGTTCCGGCGCCTGCGGCTCGCGTTGCCCGAGGCTCCAGTAGTGATCGTTGCCGGCAATCACGATACGCCGCGTTCGGTCGAGACCGGCGCCATCCTCAAGCTGTTCGAGGCGGTGGGCGGAGTGCACGTGGTCGTCGAGGAGCCGCGCGACCTGCTGTTCGAGGAGCTGGACCTGAGCGTCACCTGCGTGCCGCACGTCGCGTGGCTCGCTGGAAGCCGGCCCACGCTGACGCCGCCGGGCGGAGCCAGGTATCAGGTGGCGGTCACGCACGGTGAAGTAGCGGGAGTGCTGCCCCGCGATGCGGGCGCGATGGAATACGGAGGCGCAGTACTCGAGCCGGGCGAGCTCAACGCCGAGCGCTGGGATTACGTGGCGCTGGGGCACTACCACGTCGCACACAAGGTGCGCGACAACGCCTGGTACAGCGGAGCGCTCGAGTACGTGAGCCCCAATCCCTGGGGTGAGCTCAAGGACGAGGCGCGAGAGGGACGGAAAGGGCAGAAGGGATGGCTCTTGGTGGATCTCGCCGGCGGTGCGGCGGTGGAGTTCCGGCCGATCCCGCTCGCGAGGCGGCTGATCGACCTCGAGCCGCTGCACGCAGCGGGGCTCCCCGCCGAGGAGATCGACGGCCACATCCGCAAGCAGATCGAGGGCGTGAAGGAGGGAATCGAGGACCAGGTCGTGAGGCAGGTCGTGTTCGACGTGCCTCGTCCTGTCGCCCGCGATCTCGACCACGCGGCCATTCGCGCCTACAAGGCGAGCGCGCTGCACTATCACCTCGACCTGCGGCGGCCGGGCCCGCATCGGGAGGTGGGCGTTGCGGCTCCGGGTCAGCGGCAAACGCTGGCCGAGGTGTTCAACGAGTACCTGGAGCGCCGCCCGCTCGACGCGGACGTGGATCGCGACCGGCTCGTCGCATTGGGACGGACCTACATGGACGAGGTCGAGCGGGCCCTGCTCGAGGAGTAGATGCAGCTACATCGCCTGAAGCTCCACAACTTTCGGCAACATGCCGACTCCGAGATCGTATTCGGTCCAGGGATAACTGCGATCATCGGTCCCAACGGCTCGGGCAAGACCACGTTGCTCGAAGCCATTGCCTGGGCGTTCTACGGCAACCCCGCGGCACGCGGCAACCGCGACACCATTCGCTGGAATCGCGCGCCCGCGCGCTCCTCTGTACGCGTCGAAGTGGAGTTCTCACTCGGCGCTCACGAGTTCCGCATCGTGCGTGGGCTGTACAACGCGGAGCTGTTCCAGGACCGGTCCGATGCGCCCATCGCCAACAGCCAGCAGGAAGTGAGCGCCCGCGTGGAGCGGTTGTTGGGGATGACTCGCGAGGAGTTCTTCAACACCTACTTCACCGGCCAAAGGGAGCTCGCCGTCATGGGGGTGATGGGCTCCACGGAGCGGGCGCGGTTCCTCTCCCGGGTGCTCGGCTACGAGAAGCTGCGGCTCGCACAGGACCGGGTGCGCGAGGTGCGATCTGGTCTACGCGGAGAGCTGCAGGGCCTGGAGCGCGGCCTCATCGACGCCGAGTCGCTGGCGGAGGAGCGCGCACAGGCACGGCAGCGGGCAGCGGAGGGGCGGGATGCCGTCGAGCAGGCTACCGAGCGGAACACCGAGGCGGCGCGCGCGCTCGAATCGGAGGGACCCGCTTGGACGCTGATGGTGGAGCTGCGCGAGTCGGCGCTCGCGCTCGACGGGGAGCGCCGCATGGCGGAGCGCGACGTGGGCGAGGCGCAGCGCGAGTTCGAGCGCCTGGACCGCGAGCTGGCCGAAGCGCTGGTGGCGCGCGGCAAGATGGGGGAGCTGGAGCCGGCTCTCAGCGAGGTGGAGCCGCTGCGTGCGGAGCTGGATGGGCTGGAGCACCAAGCCCGCGGGGCCGGGCGCAGGCGCTCGCTCGCCGGGCAGCAGAGTGAGGTGAAGGAACAGGTCGACCGCGTGCGTGAGCGCCTGGAGAAGGTGGGTGACGTGGAGGCCGCGCTGGGCACGGCGCAGACGGCGCTCGAAGCCGTGCGGGGCACGTTGGCGCAGGCCGAGTCCGAGGAGGAGAATTCGCGGACGGCCTGGGTGCGCGACATGCAGGATGCCGAAACGAAGACCCTGAACTTGCGCGACCAGTACAAGGATCACCAGAAGCATAGACACACGGTGGTCGAGGCCGGAGCCGACGGCGAATGCCCCATCTGCAAGAGACCGCTCGGCGAGGTGTATCAGGATGTGCTGGGGGCGGTGGACCGTCAGCTCGAGGAGATCGAGGTCAAGGGAAAGTTCTTCCGCAGTCGCATGGAGCAGTTGGAGAAAGCGCCGCCCGAAGTGCAGGCTGGGGAGCGCGCGTTCCAGCAGGCCACCGAGCGTGTCGAGCAGGCGGTGCAGGAAGTCGCCCGCTGTGAGGACCGTATGCGCGAGTTCCGGGAGCTCGACGCTGAGCGCGCTCGGCTCGCTGAACGCGAGGCGGAGTTGCTGCGCGAGCTCGGTGAGTTGCCGGATCGCTACGACGCCGACCGGCACGACCAGGTGCGAGAGCGCCTGCGCGAGCTCGAGCCCACAGTGCAGCAGGCCGCCGTGCTCAAGGTCAAGGCGGCGCACGCGGAGCAATTGGTGGCCGAGGCCGAGGCCGCCGAGCGCACGCTGTCGGAGCGTGAGGCGCGCGTGACGGCCCTCGAGGCGGCGATCGCCGACCTCGGCTTCAGCGAAGATGCATACGTCCAGGCCCGCACCAGCTACGAGGCGGCGGAGCAGGCGGTGCGCGACACGGAGCTCAGGCTCGCGTCGGTGCAGGGGGATCTCAAGGCTGCCGCAACGGCGCTCGAGAGCGCTGAGCGGCGCGTCCGCGAGCGGGAAGCGCGCGCGCAGCGTATCGAGCAGACCACCGTCGAGTTCTCATTGCATGACGAGCTCGATCGCGCGCTGCACGATCTCAGGCTCGAGCTCAACACGGCGATGCGTCCCGAACTCTCTGAGCGCGCATCGGAGTTCCTGTCCGGTCTCACCGATGGGCGTTACGACGAGATCGAGCTGGACGAGAACTACGACCTGCTCGTGGTGGAGGACGGCGTCGCCAAGCCGGTCCTCTCCGGCGGGGAGGAGGATCTCACGCACCTCGTGCTGCGCCTCGCGATCAGTCAGATGGTGGCGGAGCGCGCGGGGCAGCCGCTCTCCCTCCTCGTGCTGGACGAGATCTTTGGCAGCCTCGACGAGCACCGGCGCCAAAATGTCGTGCAGCTGCTGCGTGGGTTGGCAGACCGGTTCCCACAGGTGGTACTGATCACGCACATTGAGTCTGTGAAGGAGGGTGTGGATCGCGTGTTGCGTGTCGAGCTGGATGAACGCAGCGGCGCGGCGGTCGTGACTGACGACGAGAGACCGCCGACGGACGCCGATGTGGCGGCCTGAGCGTTTGCTCAACGGCCCGCGGGTCGCGAGGGCGGACGACGTCCCCGCATTGAACCGCGTGTTCTCGGACTCCTTCACCGACCGCTACCGGCGCGACGGCCTCGTCGGCGTCCGCGTGCCGCAGCTCAACCCCGACATCTGGTGCTATTCCATCGAGGACGCCGGTGACGGGGCGATGCTGTGGTTCGACGAGAACGACGACGTCGTGGCGTTCAACATCGCGCACAGCTCAGGTGCCGAGGGGTGGATGGGACCGCTCGCCGTTCGTACCGATCGCCAGGGCATGGGCGCCGGCCGGGTGATCGTGGAGGCGGCTGCCGAGTGGCTGCGCGGGCAGGGCGTGACCACAATCGGGTTGGAGACGATGCCGCGCACGGTCGAGAACATCGGTTTCTACGGCCGCCTCGGGTTTCTGCCGGGACACCTCACGGTGACGATGACCGGCGAAGGATCGCACCGCCGCGTGGCCGGAGAGTACGCGCGGTTGGGTGAGCTGAGCCACGCCGAGCGCGATGTAGCCATGGAGCGCTGCCGGGCGCGGCTCGGAGCGTCGGCGCCGGGCTACGACTTCACGCGGGAGATCGAGCTGACGTGCGATCTGGAGATCGGCGACACGATCGTGCTCGAGCGTGACGAAACGGTCGTCGCGTTCGCCCTCTACCACACGGCGCCGCTGGCCGCCGGCCGCCCGGCCGAGGAGCTGCGCGTGCTCAAGCTGTTCGCGGATTGCGAGGAGGCGTTCGCTCGCCTGATAGTGGCTCTCGAATCGCGCGCTGCCGCCGCGCGCCTCAGGCGCGTGGCGATCCGATGCCAGACTGCGGAGGCCGTCGCGTACCGGGCGCTCCTGGGCAGGTCATATCAGGTCCGGTGGACCGACCTCCGGATGACCCTCGCGGGGTACCCCGAAGCCGCCCTGCCGGAGGGCGAGATCCTGCTTTCGAACTGGGAGATCTGACGCCCGTCAGCGTTTTCCGACGATCGCTCGGGCCAGCAGGACGCAGCCAAGTGCCAGCGGTGCGTGTACCCAACCACTCGGGATCGCCAGCACGAAGGCGAGAACGACCCACAGGATTAGAAGCAGGATCCCTGCGCCGGCGTACCAGTTCATTGCGACCTCGATTCGGGGTGTTCTTGCTTGACTGTCCGCTGTACCACACCCTATTATAGTCTCGCGTTCGCGGGAGCGAAGAGCGCATTATTGAGCCAACAAGCTCGACGACGTACCCGCTTGCCGCTACCGATGGCATGCCCCGAGGGGAAGCCAGGAGTCTTGGCGAGGGTGCGGGTCCTGTGAATTCAGGCATCAATAATGCTCTTCGTTCCCGCTTTTTGCACCTTTCCAGAGCCTTCCTCCGCCATAGCATCCTGCTAGATTGACAGTCTCCGTGTGCCGGCATGGTGCGGGGTGAGAGGTCACTCGCGTCCTCGTGGAGCCGGCGCCCGTCGCAGAAACAGGAGTGATGCAGTGGGCGATCAGCAGCGCGCACGAAAAGCGGTGAGCGAGGCCGAGCTGCCGGACCTGGTACGGCGGATGCTGGAGCTTCTGGGCGAGGAGCCCGACCGTGGGGGCCTCCAGGGGACGCCGGTTCGAGTGGAGTCGTCCCTCAGGTGGCTCACTCGCGGCTATGGCCAGTCGGTGGACGACCTCGTGCGGGGAGCGATCTTCGAGGAGCCGCACGAGAGCATGATCCTGGTGCGCGACATCGAGATCTACTCGATGTGCGAGCATCACATCCTTCCGTTCTTCGGGAAAGCCCACGTCGCGTACATCCCGGACGGCAAGATCATAGGACTCTCGAAAATTCCGCGCATTGTCGATGTGTTCGCCCGACGGCTCCAGGTTCAGGAGAGGCTGACCGATCAGGTTGCCGACGCGCTGATGCGGGTGCTCGAGCCGCACGGCGTCGGCGTGGTCGTTGAGGCGTATCATCTGTGCATGATGATGCGCGGCGTCGAGAAGCAGAACTCGAAGACCGTGACGAGCGCGCTTCGCGGGAGCTTCCTGGACGGCTCGACGCGCGACGAGTTCCTCAGGCTGGCGCACGGCGGGAACTGGTCCGGGTGACGGCGCTCGCCGGCAGGGTAGCTCTCGTAACCGGCGCGAGCCGGGGCATCGGTCGAGTGATAGCGGACCGCCTGGAGGAAGAGGGGGCGTCCGTGGCGTGTCTCGCGCGCAGCCTCGCCGAGCGCCGGGTCGAGCGCAGACTCGAGTTGCCGTGCGACGTCACGCGGGAGGAGCAGGTGCAGCGCGCGGTAGACCGTGTCTGCACCGAGCTCGGCGTTCCGCACATCGTCGTGAACAACGCCGGTGCGTTCCTTCTCAAGCCGCTGGCCGACACGACACGCGCCGAGTTCGGCGAGCAGCTCGACGTTAACGTGGTCGGGCCATTCCTGTTGCTCCGCTCCGTGCTGCCTCGAATGCCGCGCGACGGGTCGGGGCACGTCGTAACGATCGGCAGCGTCGTGGACCACAGGCCCTACCCGGGCAACGCGGCTTACGGGGCGAGCAAGTACGGCGCGCGCGGGCTGCACGAGGTTCTGGCCGAGGAACTGCGCGGCACCAGAATTCGCGCGACGCTGGTCTCGCCGGGTCCCACCGACACGAAAGTGTGGGACTCGCTTGATCCGGACAGCCGCGAAGACCTCCCCAACCGCAAGGACATGCTGCTGCCCAGTGATGTGGCCGACGCAGTGCTGTACGCGGTCACTCGACCCCCGCACGTGAACATCGAATGGATACGGGTGATGCCGACAGGCTGAGTGCTCATCAGTGATCAGGACCGATAGGTAAGCCATGCGAACCCTCATAGCATCTGCTCTTCTCCTTGCGGCATCTGCCGCTCCGCTCCGCTCCCAGGACATACCGCCCCTTCCGGACGAGACCGGCTGGGGCGTACACGTGCTCGCGCTCGAGCGCGCTCCGAACGGCGCCATCTGGGTTGGCACGTACGGGCATGGGATCTTCGTGCTGCGTCCCGGAGCCCAGGAATGGGAGCACATCGCGGACGACGACACCGAGGGCTCCATCTCATGGGGCTTCGTGCACGCGTTCGCGTTCGGCTCCCACGGAGAGGTCTGGTACGGCACGCTGGGGAACGGTTGGGGCTACTCCTCGGACGGCGGAAGCACGTGGAAGAACTGGACCTTCCAGATGCTGGGCCCGGAGTATCAGTACGTGGCGCCCAACGGGATCGTCACCCGCGGCGACACCGTTTACGTGGCGACCGCCGACGGCGTGAAACTCACCTGGGACATGGGTGAGACGTGGAGCGAGATCACCGACTCGATCGGAACGCTGACGGCGCCCAATGTGTGGAGCGTCATCGGGAACCAGTACGTGCTGGCGATCTCCTCGGGGAGTGATGGTTCGCTGTGGCTCAGCCACGTGCACGGTATCGAGCGATCGACGGACGGCGGGCGCACGTGGGAGATGTTTCAGGTGCCGCACGGATGTAGCTATCCGGTGTGCCACGACCGGGCGCGGGCCCTGGCGTCGATCCACGGCGACTGGCTGATGTTCGGGACTGAGCGGGGCACGGCGTACTACCTGCGCCGACGCGGCGGGTACTTCGAGTTCGAGGGCATAGTGCTCGATCTGCCCGAGGAGTCGGCCGTCCAGCGAGTCGCCCACGAGCCGCTGCTGGCGGCGACCGATTTGGGGGTCACGCACATCGGCTCCCGGCCAATCGATTCGCGTATCGGCGCGCGGCGCAGGTTTGCGAGCTCCATGATCAGCTTCGGGAGCGGGGATGCCGCGTGGCTTCTAGTGGGCGGACCGCTCGGACTCGACGCCGTCGGTCCCGGTGCGCCGCAAGTGGAGATTGAGCTTCCCGCGGCGGGGTATTTGGCGGGAGAGGCGCCTGCCGACCCCCGCCACACCTGGTTCGATCGCCCTGTGTCGCTCAACGACCAGCCCTACATCGACCAGACGTACCGCTATGGGTCCACCATGGGCGGCAACTTCCAGCAGCATCAGGGTGTGGAGTTCAATGCCGGTGCCGGCACGCCGGTGTACGCCATCGGCGACGGCGTGGTGGCGTACGCGGCCGACGCGGAGGCGGGATCGCGTACGGTGGTGATCCGGCACGACCGAACGCTGGAGGCGGGCGGGCAGGAGTACTTCCTGTACTCCGCGTACTATCACAACAGCAAGGTGACTGTCGAGGCTGGACAGCGTGTGCAGGCCGGCCACCCGATCAGCCGGATCGGCAACACCGGCCGGGCCACCAATGATCACCTACACCTCGAGGTGCACGCCACGCCCGTGGATTCGCTGGGAGCGGTCGTCGATCCGGAGCAGCGCTACCCACCCTATAGCACCAACCCGGAGCTGTGGATCGCTCCGCTGCCGGGCACGGGTATCGTGGCGGGTCAGGTGTGGGACGGGGACGGGAACGCGGTCGGCCAGGCGCGCATCTATGGGTTGATCAAGGGTGAGCCGCAGGAGACGCCGTTCTCGTTCGTCGAGACGTATGGGGATCGTACCCGGGGTACGCCGGCGTACGGCGAGCACTTCGCCCTCGGCGACGTTCCGCCTGGAGACTACGTGATCGGCGTGGACGTGGATGGCGAGCGGCTCTACCGCCGCGTGCAGGTGGAGGAGGGGAAGGTCACCTGGGTCGTGTTCCGGCCCTGATGTACATCGAGCTGACCGAGTACCTGCGCTGCCCCGAGGAACACGAGGAGCAGACCTACCTGGTTCTCGTCCCACAGGTGATGGAGGGCCGCGCGGTCACCGCCGGCTCGGTGGGCTGCCCCGTGTGCAAGAACGAGTACGCCATAGCCGACGGCGTGACGCGCTTTGGAGACCAGGCCGGAGCGGACGCCGGCTTTCCAGCCGAGGCGGCGACGTCTCTTCCAGCTGCCGACACCGTGCAGGCGCTACTTGGGATCACCGGCCCGGGCGGCTACGTGGTGCTGGTGGGAAGCGCGGCGCGGCTGGCCGGCGATCTGGCCGAAGTCATGGATGGTGTGCACTTCGTGGGCGTGAACGCCCCCGCCGATGTCGCGCCGTCAGCCACACTCTCGCTGCTGAGCCATCCCAGTGTGATTCCACTCAAGTCGTCCATGGCCCGCGGCGTCGTCGTAGGCGCCGACCACGCAGCGGAGCCATGGCTCGGCGAGGGCTCCCGGCTCGTGCTGCGCGGACTGCGGTTGGTGGTGCTTGCGGAGGATGCCGCAGCTCCGGAGATGGAGCAGCTCGCTAGGGGCGATGGGATGTGGGTAGGGGTGAGGCGTTAGCGAGAGGGGAAGGGTACGCGGCGAGGCCAGGTGGGAACGCCCAACCTGGCCAAGCCGCCGTAGCCTAGTCCGCGTACAGAGACTCGATCTTCTCCTTATACGCCTTCTCGACTGCCCGCCGCTTCACCTTGAGCGTCGGCGTCAGCTCGCCCCGCTCGATTGAGAAGTCCTCCTCGATCAGCGCGATCTTCTTGGGCATCTCGAAGCTCGCCAGGTCGCGCAGGCTCCCCATTACCTCCCGCTCTACCTTCGCGATCACGTCCGGCTGCGTGAGGAACGCGGCGACGTCGTCAGCTTCCATGTTGCGGTCGGCGGCCCACTTCCTGAGCGCCTCCACGTCGGGCACGACCAGCAGCGCGGTGTACTTGCGCTTGTCGCCGATCATGACGGCGTTCAGGACGAACGGGTTCATCTTGATCATGTTCTCGATCGGCTGCGGCGCGATTTTCTTGCCGCCCGCCGTCACGATGATGTCCTTCTTGCGGTCGGTGATCTTGATGTAGCCGTCCGCGTCGAACTCGCCGATGTCGCCGGTGTGGAACCAGCCGTCCGCGTCGATCGCCTCCTTCGTGGCCTCGGGCTTGTTGAAGTACCCCAACATGATGTTCGGTCCGCGCGCCAGGATTTCTCCGTCCTCGGCTATCTTGACCTCGACGCCCGGGATCGGCGGGCCCACGGTACCGATGTGGACCCCGTCGAGCGGGTTGACGGAGATCATGGGTGAGGTCTCGGAGAGCCCGTAACCCTCCACGATGACCAGTCCGGCCGCGAAGAAGAACTTCGCGATCTCGGGATTCAGCGGTGCCCCACCGGAGGCGAAGAAGCGCATCCGCCCTCCGGTACGGGCCTGCAGCTTCGAGAACACCAGCTTGTCCGCGATCTTCTTCTTGAGCTTGAGCGCGGTGGGGATGGGCTGCTTGGCGAGCTCGAGGTCGGCCCACTGCTCCGCGGTGCGGCGTGCCCAGAAGAAGATCCGCCGCTTGAGCGCGCTGCCCGCCATCGCGTTCTCCAGCACCCGCGCGTAGATCTTCTCGAACAGCCGCGGCACGGACAGCACTACCGTCGGGTTCACTTCCCGCAGGTTGACAGGCACCTGCTCGATGCTCTCTGCGTAGTTGATCGTCACGCCGCAGTGGAACATCGTGTAGTAACCGGCCATCCGTTCGAAGCTGTGTGACAGCGGCAGCAACGAGAGGCACGAGTCGTCGGGCCCGATCGACAGCACCTTGAGCCCCGCCTCCACGTTGGAGCAGAAGTTGTAGTGGGTGAGCATCACTCCCTTTGGAGGACCCGTGGTGCCCGAGGTGTAGATCAGGGTGGCGAGGTCATCCCGCTTCACTGCCAGCGCGTCCTGGCGGTAGTTGGGGTAGCGCTCCTCCGCACCGGCCCCGCGTTGTATGAGCTCCTGCAAGCTCATGACGCCGGGTCCCTCCATTCCCTCCTCGACGTCGAAGACGATCACGTACTGCAGGCCCGGCACCTCGCCTCGCACCGCAGCCACCTTCTCGTACTGGATCGCGTCCTCGACGAAGACTCCCTTGGCTCCGGAGTCCTGCAACAGATAGGCCACCTGCGGCGCCGGCAGCGTGGGGTAGATCGAGACGTCGGCACAACGCGCCGTGAGGCAGGCGAAGTCGGCCACCACCCACTCCGGCCGGTTCTCCGACAGGATCGCCACCCGGTCTCCAGGTTGGAAGCCGAGTTCCATGAGGCCGATCGCGGCGTGCTGGACCCGGCGCGCCAGCTCCTGGTGTGTGACGCCCTTCCACTCGCCGCCCTCCTTGAACCGCAACGCAGCGGCCTTGGTGCTGAACTGATCGACGGCGGTGAAGAACAGCTGGTTCAGGGTATCAGGGGCGTTCACGGCAATACCTCCGGCTCGCGGATGCTAGTGTGCCTGCTCTGCCCTATTGAAACAGGACGACGAATCGAACTGGCGAGCCTGCCACCGTGTCGCCGATCGCCGTGACCACGGTCGCGTGTACGACGGCGCTGTCCGGCGGCGTAGTGCCGCTCACCTTGCGGACCACGACCCAGGCCTGCCCCAACGCCTGGGAAACGACCTCCAGGTGGTGGGGGTCGGCGCCGGGCACGGTGTCGGTGGTGGCCAGGAAGATCCCGGCACCGGCCGGCTCTCCGGGAGGCGGCTCGACTACGACAAAATGCACCGGCTTTCCGGTGAGCGGGAGAGGCAGGGTGTCGGGGGGGGTATAGAGGACCACGACCGTCAGGGCCGAGGACGCCGATTCGCTAATGTCCACGGTGTCCCGCGTGGCCGAGACCGATGCCACGCTGTCGGCAGCCGGGGAGACCTGGATCAGGACCGGCTCGGAAGGGAGCTCGTCGGCGATGGCCGCGACCCTACCCGTGTCGGCCGCGGTGGTTTCCACCAGGCCGGTCGTCTCCCCGATCGTGAATCCGACGACTCCGGGGTCCACGACCGCCCACAGTATCACGGCGTCTGGCACGACATCGCCGTTGGCGTCGAGGGCTCGCGCCTCCAGCCGGAGCGTGTCCCCCTCCTCCACCGTCCTGAGGAGCGGACCGAGGATCTCCACCGCGATGATGCGGTCCGAGTCGCCGGTTATCTCGGTACACGCCAGCGCGAGCGCCGCGATCAGAAACAGCCGCCTCAGAGCGCCTCCCCCTGTCCCATCTGGGCGAGCGCATGGCGGGCATGCTCGACCCACTTCTCGGCATCTGGACCGCGTGGTGGACGCTGCAGGAATACCTGCAGGTGCCGGGTGGCCGCTTCAGTCTCGCCGCGGCGCATCAGCAGGAACGCGAGTCCGTAATGGGCGCCGGCGAGCTCCCCGTCGAACTCGAGCGCCCGACGGTAGTGGCGGATCGCCTCCTCGTGACGGTTCGTCTTGGAGTACGCGATCGCCATGTTCTGCAGGACGCGCGGATCCGTGGGGTGGTCCCGCAGGGCGAGGCGGTATGAAGTGAGAGCTGCCTCGTAGTCACCCTGGCGCTCGAGCGCCAGGGCCTCGTTGAGGTAGTCCAGCCGCTGGGGCTTGAGAGCCGCGTCACGGCGGCGACTGAAGAGGCGTTTCCAGAAACCCATTCGAGGCGGAAGATAATAGTTGGCAGCGCATTAGGCCAAAGACTAGACGGTTTGTGGCCCGCGCGGTACTATCCCTGTTCCTATGCAAGACCCCTTCATTACTGAGGATTCCCGTGACGTCCTGGAGGTCGACTGGACGTTCTTCGGCGAGTTGTGCCGGGCTCTGGCGCTGAGAGTCGTGCGGGATTACGACCCCGAACTCGTGGTCGGGATCGCCAAGGCGGGCGTGCTGCCCGGAGCGGTCGTCGCTTCGATACTGCAGTGCGACTTTGCCGCCATGTCGATCACGCGGCGCCAGGAGGCGCATCGCCCTACGCTCGTCACCGACCCCCCGCCCAGCGTGACGGGCCATCGTGTGCTCATCGTGGACGAGACGTGCGACTCGGGTGACACACTCAAGGTCGCGCTTTCAGCGGTACGCAAGCTCGGCCCCAAGGAAGTCCGCACGGCCGTCTCGTTCAAGACCGGACCGTACGAGCCCGACTACCATGCGCTGGCTTCCGAGAGCTTCATCATGCTGCCGTGGGATCGGGAAGTGATCGTGAACGGAAAACTGGTGATGCGTCCCGATTACGCAGACAAGATGGGGGAGCTGGAGGAAGAAGAGCTCGAGTAACGGCGCTCCCGGTCAGGCGCCGAGTATGGCTTCGAAGTCCTGCTCCGCACTCAGAGCCTGATAGACGGCGTCGAGCGTCTCGGGCGATCCCGCCAGGAAGCGGCAGCGAGCATCTCCCTGCGAGCGGCACTCCAACTCCATCGTCGCGACTGCGCTCCCCCCGGCCAGGCACGTGAAGAAGCTCGCGAACAGCCCCGTGGAGAAATAGCAGGAGGGATACTCGGTCTGCGCCTGCGGATCCGATTCCGCCCAACTGGTCGACGTGATCGTGATCCCGCTCTTGCCCATCCGCTCGAACGTCATCGGACCCCAGCCCAGAGACTGGAAGAACGCCGACAACACATCGGAGAACCTCGTGGAGTCCAGATCGCCGGGGTCGGCGATGCCCGCGAACTCGGGCAGCCACTGACAGAAATACTGGAAGATCTCTTCGCCGGCGGCGTATCCGATCTCCTGGAGCCGCGCCTCGCCGGCTTCGCCGAGGTCCTCGATCAGTGTCTGGCGGATCGTGTGCAGGGCTTTCACCCCGATACCGACCACCCCGTCGTTCGCTTGAAATGACGCCATGTGGCTGTCGCCGAGTGGGTTGGGACGTCGCAACTTAGGGCGCTCGCGGCGCGCCGCGCAAGGGATCAGCCCGTCTTCGATTCCTCGGAGAATACGGCCATCGCGATCTCCACGAGCCGGTCGAGCTCCTCACCAGACGACTTGGAGAGCATCCGCTCGGCCGCGTCGTCGTCGCCGGAGTAGGTATGCATCAGCCGGCGCAGGAATCCCAGCACGGCCATCCGCCTCAGGTCGTCACGCCGCTCCTCTTCGGTCTCGGGCGCGCCCCTCTTGAGCAGCTGCTCGTAGCGATGTGCGTTGCGCAGCGCCTTCGCCACCAGGCTGGCGATCACCTGGATGAACCGCACGTCGGCGTCGGAGAACGATGGCCCGTCCCGGAAAGTGCGCAGGAATACGGCCCCGATGGCGAATCCGCGCCAGGCTATCGGCACC
>JAUVTI010000146.1 GCA_030601605.1 Gemmatimonadales bacterium | reverse complement strand
GCTCACCGACCTCGCCATCCTCCCCGCGCACCGTTTCGAAGGAGTCACGCCCGCGGACATTCGGCGCGCCGAGTTCAACCGCGCGCCCGTGGGGAATGGGCCGTTCGCGTTCGTGGAGTACCGGGCCAACCAGCGCTGGGTGTTCCGGCGCTTCGAGGCGTTCCCGGCATCACTTGGGCGCGCGGCGCTGGAGCGGTTCGTGGTGACCGTGGTGGACGAGCCGGCCACCAAGCTCGCGGCGCTCACCTCGGGCGAGCTCGACTTCGCCGGGATCAGCCCGGCCCACGCCGAGTTCGTGGAGGAGGACCCCGAGCTGCGCGCGGTGGACTACCCCGTCCTCCTCTCCTACGGGGTGATCTGGAATCTGAGGCGCGAACCGTTCGACGATTCCGGGGTGCGCCGGGCGCTCACGCTGGCGCTGGATCGGCAACTCATGGTTGACGCCTCGCTGTACGGGTTCGCGACCGTGGCCGAGGGACCGGTGCTGCCGGCGCATCCGTGGTACGCGCCGGTGCCCCGTGTGCCGCACGATCCGGTGGCGGCGCGGGAGTTGCTGGAGGAGGCCGGCTGGCTGCCCGGCGCCGACGGCGTGCGCGAGCGCGAAGGGCGGCGACTCGAGTTCGATCTGCTCACGGTCGGCAGCGGGGAGAACGCTCTGGAGCAGATGATCCAGGCCCAGCTTGGGGCCGTAGGCGCCGATGTCACGATCCGGCAGCTCGAGCTGGCCACCTTCCTGGCCACGGCTCAGGGGCCGGAGCGGGACTTCGACGCGCTGGTCACGGGGGTACCGGGTGATCTCTCACTGGGGTACGTGGCGGCGCTGTTCGACGGGCAGGATCCGGGCCCGCTGGCCTACGCCGGTTACGAGAGCGACCGGTTCGATGCGGCGCTCACCGCCGTGCGCGACGCGGCCTCGGAGGAGGCGCTCACAGAGGCGTGGGGTGAGGCACAACGCGTCCTGGCGGAGGACCACCCCGTCACGTGGCTCTATCACGCGCGCGGGCTGCAGGGCGTGAACCGCCGGGTGCGAGCGGACCCGCCCGATCTTCGAGGTGAGCTCGCCGACATCACCCGGTGGCGGATCCAACAGCCGGAGCGATGAAGAGCGTCCGCAGCCGGGTGCCGACGCGGATCGACTTCGCGGGGGGTTGGACCGACGTGCCTGAGTTCGCGGATCGGGAAGGTGGCGCAGTCGTGAACGCCGCGATCGACCTCCGCGTGCACGTGGAGTTCCTGATGGGCAAGCGGGGAAACACGATCCGCCTCAACGCCCAGGACCTGATGGAGCACGTTACGATCCAGGCGTTGGACGCCGTCACCTACGACGGCAAGTTGGATCTGCACAAGGCAGCGCTCAACATGCTTCCCGTGACCGGTGGAGTTGAGATCCTCTCCCGCTCCGACGCGCCTTCCGGCTCGGGGCTCGGCGCGTCCGGGGCGCTCGGCGTGGCGCTGCTGGCGGGGCTGTCGCGACTGCGGGAGGAGCCGTTCTCGCCCGAGGAGCTCGCCGAGATGGGATTCCAGCTCGAAACGCAGGAGCTGCGCCTCATGGGCGGGCGGCAGGACCAGTACTCCGCCGCGCTGGGCGGCTTCCACGAGCTCACCTTCTCGGAGAACGCCGTGCAGGCGCGGCGGCTCGCGCTCGATGAGGACGCCGCGCGCGACCTCGAGGCGCACATGATCCTGGTCTATACCGGACACTCCCACTTCTCGTCGGCCACTCACGAGCGCGTGTGGCAGGCGTACTCGGGAGGTGAGGCGACGGTCACCGAGACACTGCACACGATGCGTGACCTAGCGGCGCCGGCGGCGGGTGCGCTCGAGGCGGGAGACTGGAAGGAGCTGGCGTCTCTGGTGGACGAAAACTGGAGACAGCAGCAGCGGCTCGACGCGACGATCGCGACGCAGAAGACACGGGACATAGAGGACGCCGCGCGGGCCGCGGGCGCGGGGGGGCTGGAGGCAACCGGCGCCGGGGCGGGCGGCTGCATGGTCGTGTTCTGCTCACCGGATGATCGCGCCGCGGTGTCCGAGGCCGTGACGGCGGCGGAGGCGGAGGTGCTCAGCGCGGGCTTCTCGGCGGAGGGCGTCGCGGTCGAGGGAGCGGAGGTGACGTGAGCCTGGTAGTGGTGCTGGTCCGCACGCAGGACCTCGTGAACATCGCCGGCGTGGTGCGCGCAATGAAGAATTTCGAGCTGCGCGACCTCCGGCTCGTTGCGCCCGAGGAGTACGAGGCGCGGCGCATCGAGGGGATCGCCCACAAGTCGGGCGACATTCTCAAGCGGGTCCGGATGTTCGACGATCTCGACCAGGCGCTCGCCGACTGCACCCACGTGGCCGGGATGACCGCACGGCAGCGCACGGCCAAGCGCAACGCGCAGCGCCCGCGCGAGGCGGCGCCCGAGCTGTGGGCCGCCGCCGAGGAGGGGCCCACCGCCCTCGTCCTTGGTCCTGAGGATCGAGGCCTCAACAACGAGGAGCTGGACCGCTGTCACCGCAGCATCGTGGTTCCCACCAACCCGGAGTACCAGGCCCTGAACCTGGCTCAGGCGTTCACGCTCATGGCCTACGAGCTGCACCTGGCCCGTGGTGAGAAACCCCTCAAGACGCCGCGTAAGGCGGCGGACCCGGCGACCGCGGCCGACCTGGAGCGGATCTTCGGGGACGCGGAGGCCGCGCTCTCCGCCATCGAATTCTTCAAGACGCGCAACCCGGAGCAGATCATGCGCTCGGTGCGCGAGATGGTGCATCGCACTCCGATGGACGCCCGCGAGGCGAAACTGGTGCGGGCGATGTGCATCGAGGTGGTGCGCTACCTGGAGCGGACGGGCCGCGGGTGACGCTGGTTGTGCTGTGCTGCCCCTCGACTATCTTTTCTGGCGGCCGCTACCGAGCGTTCTTGCTTCACCTATCGGCGGCCGATTCTTTGCCAGCGGTCCAGTGCGAGAAGACAGAGTTGGCCCCGACCCGATGGAGCGGCGGCGTGCCTCACGGCGAGGTTCATGAAAAGACGCGCTAGAATCCTGATCGGCGTGCTGGGAGCGACGGCACTCGGTGTGTCGCTGCCGTCCTGCCGGCCCGACGCCGCCCAGGGCCAGGGCCAGGCGGATACGTCCGCCGTGGGCGGGTTCGAGGCGCCGGTCGATGTGGACACGACCGGCCTCCCCGGCCCGCGCCAGCCGATTTTCTACCGCCACGACGTGCACGCGGGCCAGTACGAGATGGACTGCAGGTATTGCCACTTCGCGGCCGAGGTGAGCCCCTCCGCCGGGCTCCCAACCGTCTCCACCTGCATGGGCTGTCACATCCTGGCCGGCTCCGGCAATCCCGAAGTGCAGAAGCTGCGCGACTACTGGAACGAGCGCCGGCCCATCGAGTGGGTCGAAATCCACGAGCTCGCTCCCTTCGTGCGGTTCCCGCACAACCGGCATGTGATGTCGGACAAGGAACTGGAGTGCCAGGACTGTCATGGGCCGGTCCAGGAGATGCCGCAGGTCTACAAGTACGCGTCGCTGAAGATGGGGTGGTGCATCACGTGCCACCAGAAGGAAGAAGTGAGCACCGACTGTACGGTCTGTCATTACTAGATGCCTGACGACGAGCGCTTCGAGGGCTGATGGCTGATCGCTCCAACACGGGACCGAACTCCCAGGAGATGAACCGGCGACGGTTCCTCAAGGTCCTCGGTGTGACCGGTGGCGGGGCGGTGGCGCTGTCCGGCTGCGGGAGCGACAGCGTCGAGAAGCTCATCCCCTACCTCGTTCCCCCGGAGAACCAGGTTCCCGGCGTCGCGACGATATATGCGACGAGCTGTCGCGAGTGTCCGGCGGGGTGCGGCCTCCACGCGCGAGTGCGCGAGGGCCGAGTGGTGAAGGTGGAAGGGAACCCCGAGCACCCGATCAACCAGGGCAAGCTGTGTGCGCGCGGGCAGGCCTCGCTCCAGGGCGTGTACAACCCCGACAGGGTACGCCAGCCTCTGGCGCGGGGAGCGAACGGCGAGCTCGAGCCGATAGCGTGGGATGATGCGATCCAGCGCATCGTGGATCGGCTGGGCCAGGTGTCGACCGACCAGGTGCGGTTCATCACGGGGAACGAGGCGGGCAGCTTCGGCCGGTTGGTGGACGAGTGGCTCCGCGCAATGGGCGCCGGGCCGCGGGTCGTCTACGAGCCATTTGGGTACGAGGCGCTGCGGGCGGCGAACCAGCAGGTCTTCGGTACGGATGCGGTGCCCAGCTATGACCTGGCCGCGGCCCGCTACGTCCTCTCGTTCGGCGTCGACTTCCTCGAGACCTGGCTGAGCCCGGTCGAGCAGTCGCGCGGATTCACCGAGGGCCACAGCTATCGCGACGGCGAGATGGGGCGCTACGTCCACATCGAGCCCCGCATGAGCATGACCGGCATGAGCGCCGACGAGTGGATAGCTCCGGTGCCGGGAAGCGAGGCTCTGCTGGCGCTCGCGATCGCTCACGTCATCGTGAACGAGCGGCTGGCCACGCGGCCGGGGGACCTGTTCCGCGTTCAGGAACTGCTGGACGCACACGCTCCGGCGGCCGTGGCCGAGCGCACGGGCGTACCGGCCGAGAGCATCGAGCGTCTGGCGCGCGAGTTCACGGCGCAGTCGAGCCTCGCCCTTGCCGGCGGCATGGGTGCCCAGCACGAGCAGGCGCACGTGACCGCGGCCGCGGTCAACATCCTCAACTACGTGGCTGGCAACGTCGGGCGCACGGTGCTGTTCGGCCCCGACCTCAACGTTACTGGTGGCGACCGCTTCGCCGACCTGGCCCAGCTGGCGCGCCAGATGCGGAACGGAGCCGTGGGTGTCCTGTTCGTGCATGGCGCGAACCCGGCACACGCCGCGCCGGCCGGGGTGGATTTTGCCGCGGCAGTGGAGCAAGTCGGGTTCACGGTGAGCTTCTCGCGGTTCCTGGACGAGGTAGCCGTGCAGGCAGATCTGGTGCTGCCCGACCACGATCCGCTGGAGCAGTGGAACGACTTCGAGCCGCGGGCCGGAGTGTGGAACCTGCAGCAGCCCGTGATGCAGGCGGTGTTCGACACGCGCCAGACGGGGGACGTGCTCCTGCAAGTGGCGCGGCAGCAGGGTGGGCGGGTGGCCTCGCGCCTCACGGCCGCGACATACCAGGACTACCTGCCCCGG
>JAUVTI010000154.1 GCA_030601605.1 Gemmatimonadales bacterium | reverse complement strand
GCTGGCTGCCGCCGCCTCCTGCTCGCAGAGTTCACCGAGCGCGCCGAGAAGCTCGAGCGCGTCCTGGTACGACCGGCAGTCGATGAGCTCCACATCTGCCCCGCGAGCGCAGAGCGCATCGACGCTGCTCCGCGAGGTTTCCTCACGGCCCACCAGGACGCGGTCGGGATGGAGCGAGAGGATGCGTTCGACGTCCGCATCACGCGGGCCGCCGACACGTTCCCGTTCGCCGGCTGCGGGCGGGGAGATGCAGTAGTTGGTGACGCCCACGACCCGCTCCCCTCCTCCGAGGTCGAAGAGCGCTTCGGTGAGACTGGGAACCAGGGAGACGATCCGTCGCGCGGGACGCATGGCGCCTTGCGCTCGGCCTACGGCGCCGGGGCGCGCAGGCGCGAGGCCGCCACGTGGCCGACCTCGTCAGCGATGCGCACACCGACGTACGTCGGCTGGCGTCCATCATCGTGCGACGGCACGGAAATGCGGAACGTCTCCCTGGGGCTGTCGAGCAGCCCGTCGCTGGGGGTGGCCATGTGCCAACCGTCCCCGTCGAGCGAGTACTCCAACGAGGAGATGCGGCTGGTCTCATCGCGCGCCTCTCCGGAGAGAACCAGTCCGCCTGCCTCGCGGGCCAGCTGGAGATCGCGCAACGTCGGCGGCGTGTTGTCGATCTGGAATGGTTGGCTGATGCGCTCGCCGGAGAGTTCCTCACCCGGCGGATTGCCCTGTTCGTCGCTGGCGACGACTTTCAGCTCGTACCATCCCTCCGGCCACGCCGTGGCGTCCCACGTGTAGGCGGTTTCTTCGAGCTTCAGCTTCAGGGGCACGAACACCTCCTCGTCCAGCCGGCGCAGGTGAAGTTCGAACCGAAGCGGGTCGCGGTCCGGGTCCTTGGCCGTCCAGGCGGCCGTGCGCAGGCTGCGCGCCCAGATGCCCGGACGTGCGCTCTGCGCCGCGACGCCGTTGCCGGCTTCGTCCACCGTGTAGTCGATCTGCACGCCTCCGGGGAGCGTCTGCTGGAACGCGGTCGGTCGTCCTGCGGATGCAAGTGACTCGGCGCCCTTGGTGGTCACATTCACGTCCGTCAACACCGGCTGCCGGTTCGGACCGCGGTAGGAGATGCGCACGTCGCGAAGCGCGAAGCCCTCCGGTTCACGCGTGGAGAGACGGGCACGCCACTGGAGGAAGCGGCCCGGTGGGCTCGCGATCCGTTCGCCCGCGAGCGGGTGCCAGGGGCTCCAGGTCTCGCCGGGTTCGCGCACCTGGCCGCTACGGGTCTCGAACGTCACGTCCCCGTCTCCGTGGGCCACGTAGCGGGCCACGCCCCACTTCGACACGAGGCCGGCGTCCCAGACCCGGGAGGTATAGGTGCCCTCGCGCGGCGCGTTCCAGTCGAGCCGATAGACCGCTCCACCGTTGCCCGTGCCGACATAGACCGCGCGCTCGTCGCCGGCCAGCGAGAGGAGCTGGGCCTCGTCAAGATCCAGGAGGCGTGTGGCGTCCCAGCGCTCATCGAGGCTGTAGAGCACCCCATCGGCCCCGGTGCCCACCAGGATCGACCCATCGGGGCCACTGCAGAGGCTCAGGATGTCCTGCTCGGGGCACTCCCACACAGGTTTCACCATCTTGCCGGGCCCCAGTTCGTAGAGTGCAGGTCCCACCGGTCCGCCGTTCGCTCGGACCTCGACGGTTGGCAGGAAGAGGCCATTCCTGGACTCGCCGCCCTGCGAGTTGCTGCCGCCATTGGCCGCGAAGATCACACGGCCGTCCTCCAACGGCAGCACGCAGACCACCTCGTCTTTGCCGGTGTCGTAGAGCACCTCGACCTCGCCGCTCTGCGGATCGACGCTGGCCAGTAGGCCATGACCATCGGTGCCACAGAGCAGGCGGTCCTGCCACCAAGCCAGGCAGACCGCGTGCGCATCGGGCAAAGCTGCTACGCGTTCGGGTTCGCCGTCGCGCGGGATTCGGTAGATCTCGCCGCGCTCGCCCGTCGAGGCATACAGATCTCCGGAAGGCGCCACCAAGAGATCCAAAACGAGTCCCTCGGGCAGATCCAGAACGGTCTCGCTGTCGCTGCCGCCCCGGACCCGCGTGATGGTCCCATTGGGCGCGCCGGAGATGTAGACCGCGCCGTCTTCGCCGACGGCCAGCGCGAAGAGTTCGTACTCGAACGTTTCCGCCAGGACCTCCCAGGTGCCGTCGGGTCGAATGCGATAGAGCCGGCCGTCGCTGCCCGTCGCCGCGAAGACGCCGCCGTCGCCGTCCGGGAGCAGCGACCAGACATAGGCCACTTGCTCGGGGAAGACCCCCTGGGACTGAGGGGCAACCACCAGGTTCCCCGCCTCCGTGGCCCCTACGCCGTCGAATTCCCCCTGGAGGATCGTCTTCAGGCTGGCGGCCACGAACTGCCCCCCACCGCCCGCGGTGGCCGGGGTGGCCATCGCCAGGGCACAGATGAGTCCCAGGCATCCCAGACGGCAGCTGCAGCGAATGCTCCCCCACGCTCCGATCATCGTCTCAGCTCTCCCTTCTACTCCTCGACCTGCAGGCTAATCATCGAGCCACCCAGGACCACCTCACCCAGCTCCAGAACCACTTCGTCCAGAATCAGTCCGCCGACGGGGCTCGCGTCGCCGCCAGTGGCCGACTCGCTCAACGTGCGCCACTTCGAGAGCGGCAGGGACGGCACCTCTCGCCCGCGGATGACGATGCCGCGCGACGGGGCGTACAGGCGGACGATCAGGCTCTCATCGGTGGGATAGGTCTCGATGAGTCGCACCAGGTCGTCGAGCGTGCGCGGTCGGTGCTTGTCCGGCGCGCGTTCCTTGTCCCACTCGTAGAAGGCCTGCGCTGAGCCAACTCTCACCTGGAGCAGCGTGCCGCGCACGGTGGCGGGCACTTGGAGCGTCACCTTGTGGGTCTCGTAGCCGCGGCGGTGTTGCCTGAGGCCGATCTCGACGCGCAGCGTGTCCCCGGCCCGGACCTTTGTCTTCGGGACGCGCACGCGTTCGATCTGCGCCGCGAGCAACTCGGGCGTGAGCTCGAGATCGACACGCACCGCACGTACCGGGAATGTCGCATACGTTCCGGCGATCAGATAGGTCACCGGCGCCATCACCTCGGCGGCGATCGTTTGCGCCGGGCTGAGTGTGCGGAAGAGATCGTTGCGCCGCACGACGCGGCCGTCGTCCAGCTCGATGGCGATCTCGCTGGCGAGGGTACCGAGCCCGAAGGCATACTCCTGGTCGGTGAGCGCCGATCCCACGGCCGTCGACAGGAGCGATCCAGTGATCAGCTCGTGGCGGGCGACGTCGAAGTGGTAGTGCTTTTCCTCGCCCTCCGGCCCCACGTTTCGCAGGGTCAGATCCAGCGGCACCCGTGAGGCGCGATGCCCCAAGACGACGCCGACACCGGTGCGCTTGTCACCGATGAGCGCGCCGACCTCGCTGACCGCGCTGCCGATCTTGAACGAAACACTGCGCGTCGGGACGATGGTGTGCACGCGACCCCGGCTGACGGGCAGCTCCACTGCCCCGGCGAACATGAAGGGATGGCCGAACGCCAGCACGTTCTGACCGTCCACCCAGGTCACCGTACCGATGGCGGCCATGCGCATGTCGCCCGTGATGAGATCGACCGTCAGCGTATCGCCGGGTCGGAGTGGGGTGAGCCCGGTCGTCGCCGCAGCGGACGTCGTGCCGCCGGATGCTCCGTGGGCCGCGGCCCGGCTGCCGGCTGCCTCGCCGCTCGTCAGCCGACTGCCGGATACTTTGTGAGCGGACGCCACAGCGGCGGGTGACGAGGCAATCGGCAGAGACGCATGGAGCACTGGCGCGAGGCCGACCGCCTCCAGTGCCGGGAGGAGTGCATCCGCAGCGCCTCCGTCGCCGGCATCGACGAGCACCGGCAGCCCAATGTGCGCAAACCCCTGCGGCGGCGTCTGCATCTGCCCCGCACTGGGCGCGCAGAACGCCACTCCTTCCGCGCACATCCGTCGCCACTCGGAGAACGCGGGGAGATCGGGGCGGAAGTTCGATCCACCGATGCCTCGGGTCGTGCCGTTCTGAGCCTGCGCCCCAAAACACCCCTCGAGCGCCGCCTCCATCTCAACGAAGGGCGTGACTCCTGCGATGGGTACCTTCGCGCCCACGAAGGCGAAGGCCAACGCGCCGAGGAGGCGGTCGCCGATGAAGACCGGGCTACCGCTCATGCCGGCGGCTATGCCCGTCTCCTCCAGCTTCCCGTGTCCGCGCACCAGAATGAGGTGCGACCCAGGGCTGCGTCCCGGGGCCATGCCGATCACCTCGATGGGCAGGGTGTCCGGCTCCGTTCCCTGGAGGACGGTGAGCGTATAGCCCCTGAGACCGGGCTCGATCTCGTCGAGCGGAAAGGCCGGGCTCTGCCCGGCCGGCACGGGCGCAACCGCCAGCAGGCTCAAGAACAAGAACGCGACCAGCTTCTTTGTATCTACCATGGGTACACCCTCTGCTGTCCTATCCCTATAGAAGCATCGGCGTGATACCGCGGTTCCATCCGCCGTGAGAGTTCTCGGATTCGTGGAAGCCAGGACCGGGCTCGCCGGGGCGGATTCGGGCTCGCCGGGGCGGATTCGAGCTCGCCGGGGCCGGATTCGGGCTCGCCGGGGCCGGATTCAGGCTCACCATCGCCAGCCCCTGACTCGCCGGACTCACCTCCCGCGTTGCCCGCGCGGCTGCGTGCGAGCGCTTCACAGGGCGGCTAGAGGAAGTACAAGCGAAAACCGATGTGGAACTGAAACCCCGACATGTCAATGCCGAGGACGCCATTCCGAAGCTCGACGAGTTGCTCCAAGTGCGGTCCATAGGGGTTTGGCTCCTGCTGACCACCCAAGGTTTCCTTCTCCTCGGTGGCCTCCGCGTCCAGGAAGCCGTGCAGGACATAGCTGTCATCGCGGCGCAATCTCTCCAGGTTGGTCGTCTGCGTGTCCGGGATCTGGAAGACGTC
>JAUVTI010000047.1 GCA_030601605.1 Gemmatimonadales bacterium | reverse complement strand
GTGGTGTACCTGGACCACGGCCGCGGTCTGGTGACAGCGTATCTCCATCTGAGCCAGGTGGACGTGGCCGCCGGCGACACGCTCGAGCGCGGAAGCCTCGTGGGGAGGGTCGGCGCGACAGGCCGGGTCACCGGTCCGCATCTCCATTGGATGGTGCGCTACGGCCGCGTGAGCCTGGACGGCCTCCGCCTGCTGGCGCTCGACCTGTCGAGCTTCGGCGAGCCGGAGTACGTGGCCGATACCGGCGCCGCCGTGGCCTCGGACGGGCGCTGACCCCACCGGCCGGCCCGCGGCCGGCCGGCGCAAGAATCGGATTGAGACGGGCGTCGGACCGCGGCAACTTGCGCACTGTCCGAACCGAGCGAGTTTCCCCATGATGGCCACGCGCGACGCCGACCGAGTCCGACACGCGATCGAGTACCTCGAAGAGCACGCACAGCGCCAGCCCTCTCTCGACGAGGTGGCGCAGGCAGTGGGTCTCTCCTCGTATCACTTCCAGCGCATGTTCAAGCGCTGGGCCGGCGTGAGCCCCAAGCGCTTCCTCCAGTTCCTGACCGTGGCCCGCGCCCAGGCGGCGCTGCGCGAGGGGAAGAGCGCCCTCGAAACATCCTACGACAGCGGCCTCTCGGGTCCCGGACGGTTGCACGACCTCTTCGTGGCCGTCGAGGCGGTCACCCCCGGCGAGTACAAGGATGAGGGCGCGGGCGTGGAGATTCGCTACGGATTTCACTCGACGCCGTTCGGGGACTGCCTTCTGGCGCTCACCGATCGCGGAATTTGTGGACTCGCCTTCACCGGCGGCGGCGAGCGTCAGACCGTGCTCGACGAGCTGCGACGGAGGTGGGGCGCGGCGGTGCTGCGGCGCAATCAGGCCGCGACCGGCGAGACGGCGAGCCGCGTGTTCAAACGCTCACGCGGAGCACCCATCACGCTCGCCCTCAAGGGCACCAACTTCCAGATCAAGGTGTGGGAGGCTCTGCTGCGAATCCCACCCGGAGCCGTGGTCTCCTACGGGGACATTGCCCGGGCGATCGGCCATCCCGACTCGTACCGCGCGGTCGGGACCGCCGTGGGCCGCAACCCCATCGCGTACCTCATTCCCTGCCACCGGGTGATCCAGAGCTCCGGGGCGTTCGGCAACTACCGCTGGGGTGCGGCGCGCAAGCGCGCGATGCTGGGATGGGAGGCGGCGGCGCGTGAGGCTGTCGAGGATGCGCCATTGCCCGCCGGACGCTGATTCGGGCGCGCCGCTAGGCCGGCGCGGTCACCACGGGGTTCGCGAGAATGCCCACTCCCGGAATCTCCACCTCGACCACGTCGCCGGCGGCCAGCGGGCCGACGCCCGCGGGTGTGCCGGTCGCCACGAGGTCGCCGGGCTCCAGGGTCATCACCGCGGAGATGTACGCCAGTAGCTGCGGGATGCCGAACACCATGTCGGCCGCGCGGCCGCGCTGGCGCTCGGCGCCGTTCACGCGGCAGATCAATTCCAGTTCATCCAGGGACGCCAACTCGCCGAGCGGCACGACCCGCGGCCCCACGGGGCAGAACGTGTCGAATCCCTTGGCCCGGGTCCACTGCCCGTCGGTTTTCTGGAGGTCACGCGCGGTGACGTCGTTGACGCAGGTGATTCCGGCGACGGCCGATAGGGCATCCGCTTCCGAGCAACTCCTGAGGCGTGCGCCGATCACCACCCCGATCTCTCCCTCGTGCTCCACGCGCCGCGAGTCAGGCGGCAGCACGATGGGCTCGCCGTCGCCGATCACCGCAGACGGCGGCTTGAGGAACAGCAGCGGACGGACGGGCACCACGTTGCCGAGCTCCGCCGCGTGCTCCACATAGTTGCGGCCGACGCACACGATCTTGCCGGGGCGGTTCATCGTCGACTGCCGGCCGCTTGCTCCGCGAGCACCGGCCCGAGCACGCTCCACACGCTGACCGCCACGACCTCGTGTCCCTTCGCCGTGGGATGGATTCCGTCGGCCTGGTTCAGCGCGAGGACCCCCCCGACGCCGTCCAGCAGAAACGGGATCAGCGCGGCGTCAGTCTCCCGCGCCAGATCCCGGAAGACGCTGCGGAACGCTGTGGTGTAGGACCTCCCAAAGTTGGGCGGCGCCTCCATGCCCGCGATCACGACCCGCACCGCGGGGTAGGCAGCGCGCACGCGTGCGATGATCTCGGCCAGGTTCCGCTTCATTGCGCCGGGGTCGAGGCCCCGCAGCCCGTCGTTGGCGCCGAGCTCCAGCACCAACACCGCTACCGGCTCTCGCAGCAGCCAATCGATGCGGCGCAGTCCACCAGCCGATGTCTCTCCGCTCACGCCGGCGTTCACCACGCGGTAGTCGAGCCCGGCGGCATCGATCTCGCTCTGTATGAGCGCCGGGTACGCCAGCTCGACGTCGAGCCCGTACCCCGCCGTGAGGCTCGTTCCCAAAAACAGGACGACCGGAGCGTCAGCCCACGCTGAGGCCGCGCGGTCGGATCGGACCCGCGCCTCGGCGCCACCGTCCGGGGAACCACCGCACGCCGCCGTGATCAGCGCAAGCCACAGTATCTTACGAGCCATGATGATCATCGCAGAGCATCTGGAACAAACATACATGAGCGGCGGACACCCGCTCACCGTCCTGTCCGACATCAACCTGACCGTGGAGCCGCAGGGCTTCCTCGCAATCGTGGGACCGTCGGGGAGCGGCAAGACCACTCTGCTCGGGCTGCTGGCCGGTCTCGACCGGCCCACTGCCGGACGCGTCGTCCTGGACGGCGAGGACCTGGGGCCGCTCACAGAGGACGCGCGCGCGCGCTTGCGCGGCGAGAAGGTGGGGTTCGTGTTCCAGACATTCCAGCTCATCCCGACACTCACCGCGCTCGAGAACGTGCTGGTTCCGATAGAGCTCCGTCCGCGCGCCGCCGACCGCGTCGAGAACCCCGAGCAGCGGGGCCGCGAGCTGCTCACGCGCGTGGGGCTCGGGGAGCGCACGCACCATTACCCGGCGCAGCTCTCCGGCGGGGAGCAGCAGCGCGTGGCGCTGGCGCGCGCGTTCGCCAACAACCCCAAGGTGCTGTTCGCGGACGAGCCCACCGGAAACCTCGACGGGGACACCGGTCACGCGGTGATAGACCTGCTCGTCGCGCTCAACACCGAGGCGCGCACCACGCTGGTGCTGGTCACGCACGACCAGGAGCTGGCCCAGAGGGCCCATCAAGTGGTGCGGCTCTCGGGCGGCAAGCTGGTAACGTGAATCTGAGCTTCACCCTGGCCATGGCCCGGCGGGAGGGCCGCTCGAGCTGGCGCCGGATCGGCTTCTACATGGCCACGGTCACGCTCGGGGTCGGGGCGCTCGTGGCCATAAACTCGTTCCGCGCCGACGTCACCGCCGCCATCCACCGGGAAGCCCGTACGCTGTTGGGCTCCGACCTCAGGCTCTCCAGCCGTCGCCCGATGCCCGAGACCGTGCAGGCCATCCTCGACTCCGTAGCGGCGACGGGGAGCGAGGTCTCGTACGTCACGAGCTTCTCCTCAATGGCGCTCACGCCGAGCACGGGTCGGACGCGCCTCGTGAACGTGCGCGGGCTGGAGGGAGGCTTCCCGTTCTACGGCGAGGTCGAAACCGATCCGGCCGGAAGCTGGTCGGAGCTCCAGTCGGGGCGACGCGCCCTCGTGGATCGATCGGTACTCGTCTATCTGGGAGCTCGCGTGGGCGACGAGCTCAGGATCGGGCAGGCACGCTTCACCATCGCGGGAACCATCGTGAGAATGCCGGGAGAGGCGGACATCAGCTCCACCATCCGGCCGCGCGTGCTCATCCCGGCGGAGTTCCTGGCCGAGACCGAGTTGCTCGGATTCGGCAGCCTCGTGCGCTACCGCGCGTACCTCAGGCTGGCCGACCCCGAGGAGGCAGACGCCTTCGCCGAGCGACACGAGACCTTGCTCGAGGAAGCGGAAGTCGGCGCCACGACGGTTGCCCAGCGTGCGGAGGACTATGCCCGCTCGCTCGACATCTTCGCGCGGTTCCTCGGGTTGGTCGGCCTCGCCGCGCTGCTCCTGGGAGGGTTGGGCGTAGCGAGTGCGGTACACGTGTTCGTGAAGCGGAAGCTGGAAACGGTGGCGGTCTTGCGCTGCCTCGGCGCCACCCAGCGCACCGTCTTCGCCGTGTACCTGTTGCAGGCGGGCCTGATGGGGCTCGGCGGCGCCGCAGCGGGAGTGGTCCTTGGACTCGCGGTTCAGGTGCTGCTGCCCGGCATTCTGGACGACTTTCTGCCGGTCGCGGTTTCCCCGACGCTGCACCCGATGGTGGCGCTCGCCGGGCTCGGCGTCGGCGTTTGGGTGGCCGTCATCTTCGGATTGCTGCCGCTCCTGTCCGTGCGCGACGTGACGCCCCTGGAGGCATTGCGCCGCCCGTTCGACGGTCCGGCCAGCCGCTGGGATCTCCGGCGGCTGGCGGTGATGGGCGCGTTGGTGGCGACGGTCGTTGCGCTCAGCATCGCGCAGGCGCCACACCCATGGGCCGGGGTAGCGTTCGCGGCGGCAGCCGCCGTGACTGCTGCAATCTTGGGCGGGATGGCCTGGGCACTCACTCGCGCCACGCGCCGCTTCTTCCCGCGTAGAGCTCCGTACGTGGTGCGCCAGGGTGTGGCGAACCTGTTCCGGCCGCACAATCAGACCGTCGCGGTCACTCTCACGGTGGGCTTCGGCGTGTTCGTGCTGGGATCCATGCACATCGTGCAGCGCAACCTGCTGGAACGCCTGTCGCTCGACGCCCGTCCCGACCGGCCCAACCTCGTGGTGTTCGACATCCAGCAGGACCAGCGCGACGGAGTCGAGAGCCTGATCCGAGAGCACGGCTTTTCGGCGGCTGAGCTGACGCCTATCGTTCCCGCGCGCGTGGCGGCCCTGAACGGCCGCCCGGTCGATGAGCTGCTAGAGGACACGACCGGACCGCGGCCGGCGCGCTGGGCACTGCGACGGGAGTACCGTCACACCTACAGGGACACACTGGTAGGATCAGAGGAACTGCTGGCCGGAGAGTGGTGGTACGAGCCCGCGGCGCCCGGCGCGCTGCCCCGGATCTCGGTGGAGGAGGGTCTGGCGGAGGAACTGGGTGTCGGACTGGGTGACGCCATCACGTGGGACGTGCAGGGCGTGCTGATCGAGACCGAGATAACGAGCCTCAGGCAGGTATCGTGGGCCCGGTTCGAGACCAACTTCTTCGTCGTGTTCGAGCCCGGAGTGCTGGACGCTGCGCCCACTGTCTACGTGACACTCACTCGAGTTCCGGGCGAGGAGGAGCGGGCCCTGCTGCAGCGGGACCTGGTGGAGGCCTACCCCAACGTGTCGGCGCTGGACCTGTCCCTGGTACAGCAGACGCTCGAAACCCTCATCGGCAGCATCGCCCTGGCAATCCGGTTCATGGCTCTGTTCAGCATAGCCAGCGGGATGATCGTGCTGGTCGGAGCGGTCGCGACGTCACGGTACCAGCGCGTGCGCGAGAGCGTGCTGCTCAAGACGCTGGGCGCCCAGGCGCGACAGGTGCGTCAGGTGCTCGCAACGGAGTACGTGGCGCTGGGCTCACTCGCGGGGCTCACCGGATGCATCCTCGCCGCCGTGGCGGGGTGGGCGCTCGTCACCTTCCTGTTCGAGCTCAGCTTCCGGCTGCCGCTGCTGCAACTTGCCGGCATCGGCCTCGCGGCAGCGGTTACGACTGTGTTGGTGGGACTGGTCGCCGGCCGCGACGCGCTGCGCCGCGCACCGCTGGCGGTGCTGCGGGAGATCGGGGAGTAGGTAGAACGGGGAAAGGATACGACCGGGCAACGGGCGACTGGGGCGGCAGCGGGGGAATCGGCGAGGTCGGAGTCCCACCGGAGCGAACGAGGAGGGCCGCAGGCGGCGAGGCAGGGCCGTCGCCGGAGCGAACGTCAGTACGCCGCGCACGCGGCACTTGCTCTGATGCGGAGGCTGTCGCGCGCGTACTGCAGTTCGCGGAGGTGACTGACTTGTCGAGCCGCCGGTACGAGATTCGTAGTCCGCTGAGGTAGGACTCCGAGCGAGCTACCCCGCCTTGTCCTCCTGCCTCAGCTCCTGCACCGCCTCGTGGATCCGGCTCGCCAACTCCCGCTCCTCGCGCAGCGCCGTGATGATGGCCTCTGCCTCCTTGGACTGGTACTGCAGCTGGTTCGCCTTCTCTATGGCGTGATCCACCAGTGTCTGCTGCCCGCGCAGCGTCTCCAGGCTGCCGCGCACATCGCCCAGCAGCGTGTCGAGCCGCGCCAGGCGCTCCTCGGCCTGCGTGACCCGGGACCAACGTTCGTCCACCGACGCGGCCAGGGCGTCCACCTCGCGGGCCCGGGAGAGCACCGCCTCGAGGGCGGCCCGACTCTCCTCCACCTCCTGCCGCGCCGCCGTGATCGCCCGGACGTGCTCCACCGTACGCTCCGCGGTCTCGAAGATCTTGCCGAGCTCGCCGCGCACCGCATCCACACTGGACTGGCGGGCAGCCAGGCCCTCGATCGCCTCCCCCACGTCGCGCTGCATGCGCTCGAGTTGGGCGATCTTCTCCTCGAACTGCGTGACCCTCTTGTCGGCGAACCGCAGGCTGTCGGCTCGCGCCTCGAGCTGCTGGGCCAGATCGGTGATGCGCTCGCCCTGCGCCTGCGCGGCGGCCAGTGACGACGTGAGCCGCCTCGTCTGCTCCTCCAGATCCTGCGCGGCCTGGGCGGCGCCCTGGCGCTCGATCGTCACACGCTCGAGGTGCGCCATCGCCTGATCGAGTGCGCGCTCGCGCTCCTCGAGCTGACGGCCGACCGTCTCCACCTGCTGGCCCAGCGCCTCGAGATCTGCGGAGCGCGTCGCCGCATCGTCCACTCCGCCCGAGACCCCTGCCAGACGCTGCTCCGACGCGGCGAGCCGCTCGCTCAGATCGCCCATGCGGCCCTCGATCGCGCCCACTTCCCCGTCGCGCCGCGCCACGGCCTCGAACCGTTGCTCGGCATCGTCCAGACGCGCCCGCAGCGCGTCGCTGCGTGCCTCGAGATCGGTGAAGCTCGCGCGCCGCTCTTCCAGCGCCTGCATTCGCGCATCCACGTCGTTCGAGAGCGCGCCGAGCCTGTCGAGCCGCTGCTCCAGCTGATCCACGAACTCCTGCCGCGCGCTCAGCTGGTCGGTCTGGGCCAGCACCGTTTCGGCCGTACGTTGTGCCTGCTCAACGGCCTGCGTCGCGCCCTCGACGGCGCCCATCTTCTGCATGAGCGCCTCAACCTGCTTATCCGCATCGGCGAGCCAGCGGCGGATCTCGTTGTGGGTCTCCTGGCTGCGCGACAGCTCTCCGCGGGCGGCTTCGGCCCTGCCAAGAGCGTCCCGCACCGCTTCCGTGGAAGTCCGCAGCGCGGTGACATCGCCCTGCAGCTCGCTCAGCGCCGGCAGCGACTCGAGAATCTGCTCCAACCGCTGCTGCAAGTCACTTGCCCTCGCCTCCGAGCGCTCGAGTCCGCCCTCCACGGTGCGCACTCGCTCCGCCTGCTCGTCAACGCGACCCACCTCGGCGGCCAGCGTCGTGAGCCGGGTTCCCAGCTCGTCGGAGCGCGACTGCGCCTGGGCGACCGCCTGTCCGGTGCGTTCCATCTGCTGCACGCGCGACTCGAAGTCGGTCAGCGTGGCGCGCAGCTCGGTCACCTGCTGGCCCATTGCGTCCAGGCCCTGCCGCTCGAGGTCGAGCCGTCCCAGTCCCTCGCGCACCTGCGCCTCGAGGCCTCCGAGGTGTCGAGCCAGATCCTCGGCAGCACGTCTCGAGTCGGCCTCGGTGGACTTGATCTCCTGCACGCGTGACTTGGCCTGCTGGAACAGCCGCTCCAGATCGGTTAGGCTGTCCTGCGTCTTCCGGATGAGCTTGCTGTCCTCCTGGAGCTTCTTGAGCCGGGCATCCAGGTCCCACACCAGGTCGTCGAGCCGCGCCGCCTGCGCCGCCGCGCGATCCACCGCCTCACGCTGGCTCTCCAGCGTGCGCGTCTTGTGAGCGACGTGATCGGAGAGAGCGCTCAACTGCTGCAGCTGCTCCTCGGTTCGAACGGCCCGCTGCTCGATCTTCGCGACCTCGGCCAGGCTCGCCTCCAGCGTGGCAAGCTGGCTCGACGCAGCATCCATTTCCTGCTTGAACCGGCTGGCAAGCGAGCCAACCTCCTCGTAGCTCGAGCGGATCTCGTCCTGACCGCGCCGCAGGCCGTCCTGCGTCTCGCGCGCCGTCGATACGTCGTGCTGATAGTTGAGGAACTGCTCGCGCAGCTCGTCGGCCTGCTGCTGCAGCTGGGTGACCGCGCCCGACGGCCCGGCCAACCGCTCCAGGTCGGCCTTGAGCAGGAGCGCCTGCTCCAACGAGTCACGCACCCCCGATGCCACGCCGGAGACGTCGGCTACGTCGTCCGCCACGCCGCGCAACTCCTGGGCGGTGGCCTTGCGTGCCTGCTCGAGCTCGCGGATCCCTCCCCCGAGGGCTTCCACCTGTCCCGACAGGTCGCCGAGCCGTTGGGCCTGCTGCTCGGCATGCTCCAACCGCTCATCGATCTCTTGCTGGCGCTGCGACACCTGCTCGATCCCCTGCTCTATCGGCGCTGCCTGGCTCGCTGCGCTCTGGACCCGCTCGAGCAGCTCCTCGAGTGCGGCCCGTTCCCGCTGCATCTGCCCCAGCAGCTCCTGCAGTACCTCTGGAAGCTCTTCCGGAGTCGGTTGCGCCTTCGGCTTTCTATTGAAGAGGGCCGCCATACGCCGTCCCTGTTGATTGTTGGATGACATCGGAAGTTTCGGGCAGCGGACCGGGGGCGTCAATAGAGCAGGGAAGTCCCGGCGCTGCCGCCCCTGGCGCGCCAGCCCCTGAACGCATTGATTTCCGGCAGTATGACGGATCCAATGAAGAAGCTGGTCGTCGTCGGAGACCGGGTGCTCATAGCCCCCGAGGAGGGCGAGGAGCGCACCAACGTCGGGCTCTATCTGCCGCCCACGGCGATCGACCGGCAGGCCGTGCAGAGTGGCCGGATCATCGCGACCGGACCCGGCACGCCGCTCTCGGCCCCCACGGAGCTGGGCGAGGAGCCGTGGAAGGACATCGGCGGCGGCAGCGAGCCACGCTACGTGCCGATGCAGGCGCGCCCCGGCGATTTCGCGCTGTTCTTCCGCAAGGCTGCCGTGGAGATCACGTTCGAGGGCAAGCAGTACCTCGTCGTGCCCCAAGCTGCCATTCTGGTGCTCGTGCGCCCGCAGGACATCCTCGAAGAGCTGTAGACCGCTCCACACCGAAGTGCCGTCAATCATCTTCCTCTGCGTGGCCAACTCGGCCCGTAGCCAAATGGCCGAGGGGCTCGCCCGGGCGTCCGCACCGGATGGCTGGCAGGTCTGCAGCGCAGGCTCCAACCCCTCCACTCTCAGTTCCCGGGCGGTCGTGGCGATGCAGGAGATCGGGCTCGACATCAGCGATCACTACTCCAAGGGGCTGGACGACGTGCCCCTGGCCGACGCGGACTGGGTCATCACGCTGTGCGCCGAAGAGGAGTGCCCGGTGGCATTCACACGCGGTACGCGGCTCGACTGGGCGCTGCCCGACCCGGCTGCTCTCGCCGAGAGCGAGGAGGCCGGGCGCGCCGCCTTCGGCGCCGCCCGGGACACGATCAGCGCCAAGCTGGACGCATTCTGGCGGCGCGAGGCGCGGGGGCCATGACCTCCCCGCTGGCGTTGATCGTGCTGCTCGCGGCGCTGGCGGCGGGTCTCGCCTGGCTCCTGACCGGCGGCAGGCTACCACACCGCGCCAAGCCCGGTGACGTGGTCGGCGATCCGGACACCGATCACGAAGTCCTGTCGGAGGCTGAAGAGGAGGTGCGCGGCGTGGACGCGTTCGCTTCCCCGGAAGATGCAGAGGAGGACCTCCCGGACTGGGGGCCGGGGGCGCCCAAGCCCTGAGATCCGGCCACCCGCTTGCCAACCCCCGGCGTGCCGTGGAACTTTCGTCGCTCACAGAAACCCTCACCGGTAGGGCCATGCGATCAACGATCTTCATTCTGCTCCTCCTGACAGCCGCCGCCCCGCAGATCGTGGCCCAGTCGTACGGCGATCACATCGTGCGCGGCGACAGTCTGAGCGATGCGCTCGATCCAGCCGGGGCGCTGGAGGAGTACCGCACCGCGTTCATGGCCAACCCGTCCAGCTACGAGGCGATGTGGAAGTTCGCCAGCGCCCAGATCGACGTGGCGAAGCAGTTGCGCAACAGGGAATACAAGGACCTCCGGGATTCACTCTACTGGGTGGCGAGGATCTACGCCGAGGCCGCCACGAGCACCGACTCGACGGACGCGGAGGGCTTCTTCATGGTGTCCCAAGCCCTGGGGCGGCTCTCCCTCACGCGCGGGGGGCGGGAACGAGTGCAGTTCGCCAAGGAGGTCTACAACTCGGCCGCCAAGGCAATCGAGTACGACCCGACGCACGACGGCGCGTACCACGTTCTCGGGGCATGGCATGCCGAGATCAAGCGGCTGTCAGGGTTCACGAAGTTCTTCGCGACGACCTTCCTGGGCGCGAGCTTCATGGGCCGCGCACAGTGGGATTCGGCGGTCGTGTATCTGCAGCGGGCGGTGGAGCTCAGGCCGGAGTACATCTTTCACCGGCTGGAGCTGGCTGAGGTATACGTCGATCTGGAACGTTGGGGGGAAGCGCGCACGCAGTTGGAAGCGATTGCCGGACTCGAGCCCACGACAGACGTGGACGACCCGCTATACAAGGAAGAGGCCGCGGACCTCCTCTCGGAGATCCGCGACCGCTAGCCCTCGGGCGACCAGCCTAGTTTGATCGGCTGCGCAGCCGGCGCTGCAACTTGCGCCGGTGCTTGCGGAGTTCCCGCTCGGCGTCACCCCGCCAATCGTCGAGCTGCTCTCGGGCGTCCTCGCTCACGTCGCGCACTCGCTTCCTGAGACGGCGCCTCGTGACGTCACCCCGGTCGGGCGCCACCAACAGGGCGACGCCAGCCCCGATCAGGGCCCCCAGGAACAGCCCGCCGATGAAGCCGACGATCCCGCTGGTGCCTCCGCCCTCGATGAGCTCATCGACGATCTCTTCTTCATCTTCCTCTTCCTCGCGGTCGTCGTCGTCCACCAGGTCGAGCTCTTTGTCGCGTGCCATCAGTTGCTCCCCGTTGCCTGTGGTTCCGCGGCTGACTGCAGCAGCCGCTCAATGTCCTCGGTCGTGCGTCTCCGACCCCTCGGGCGTGACGAGTATGTCATCCTCGATGCGTACGCCGAGTTGTTCCTCCGGAATATATATCCCCG
>JAUVTI010000107.1 GCA_030601605.1 Gemmatimonadales bacterium | reverse complement strand
CCCATCGCCCGGGAGCGCTCGCCCCACGCGAGCAGCCCATCCATGTCGCCGACGTCGCCGTACACGGAGTCGATGGCCTGGACACCTGCCGCGCGCGCCGCATTCACCAGCCGCATGCGCGCATACAGCGACTCGGCGCCCTCGGTCGTCTTCACTACACCGAGGTCCGCAGTGTAATCCTCGAGCCCGATCGTGACCGCCACCACGGTATCGGTCGCCGCCGCGATTGCGTAGGCGTTCTCGATCCCCAGCGCCGACTCCAGAATCGGCATCAGCCAGATGGGATCGCTCCCGCCGGACTCGTGCTGCACCTCTTCGATGTGCGCCTGCACCTGCCGCACCTGGCCCGGACCTTCGACCTTGGGCACCAGGATCAGGTCGGGCGATTCGGGGACCAGCATCTCGAGGTCTTCGAGTCCGAGCGGCAGTTGGTTGATGCGCACCATGCGCTCGGCACCCGCGAAGTCCACGCACCGCAGGGCGTTGCGCACGAGGATTCGCGCGCTGTCCTTCTCACCCGGGTGGACGGAGTCCTCGAGGTCGAGAATCACCCCGTCCGGACCGTGCAGCCCGGCATTGACCATGAACTTGGGCTCGTTGCCGGGGAGGTAGAGGCGGGAACGCCTCAGCCGGTCCCGCCCGGCGCGGGAACCGGACACGGTGCGTTCGGGGCGCGCATCGCCCTTGAGCTGTACTCCGGCGCGGCGCGCCGCTGTCTCGATGCGCGCCTCGAGCACGAATGGCAGCGCTCCCTTGTCGTCCACCGAAACCCGGGCGTGCTCGGCGCCCAGCGTTCCCAGCACATCCTCGATCATCTCCCGAATCGAAGCGCCGTAGAACGCCTCGACCTTGGAAGTCAGGTCTACCTGGAGACCACCGGAGGTGCGAGACTCGATCGCGACGTGGCAATCGGAGCGGACGTCGTCTCCGTGCGTGCCCGACTCACCGCGTTGACTCATGCCGCCGCCCCCCTCATCGGAGCGCCGCGATGACCGCGTCCGTCAGCTGGATGGTCGTGGCTGCACCGCTCTCGATGGCCTTGGAACCACCCGGAATCCGCATGATGTCGTAGGTGCGCACCTTGCCGTCCTCCACGACCCGCGCCACCGCACCGCGAATGGCCGTCGCCTTGTCGGTCTCGCCCACGTGGTCGAGCAGCATCGCAGCGCTGAGTAACATCGCTATCGGGTTCACTATGGGCGGGTCCAGCTCCTGGTATTTGGGCGCCGAGCCGTGCGTCGGCTCGAATACCGCCACCTCATCACCGATGTTGCCCGAGCACGCGAAGCCCAGTCCGCCCACCAGTCCGGCGAACGCGTCCGAGATAATGTCGCCGAACATGTTCCCCGCCACCAGCACCCCGTAGTTCTCTGGATTCTTGGTGAGCCACATCATCTGGGCATCGATGTTGGTCGACCAGTGCTCGATGTCCGGGTAATCCGCCTTCACCTCGCGGGCCACTTCCTCCATCATGCCGGAGGTCTCGCGCAGCACGTTCGGCTTCTCGCAGATCGTGACCGACTCGTAGCCATGCTCCTTGGCGTACTCGAACGCCCCCCGCACGATGCGGCGACACGCATTGCGCGTGAACAGGCGCATCGAGATCGCGAGGTCCTCGCTCGGAGTATCGGCGAAGATCTTGTACTTGGGATGCATCCCGAGGGCATTGCGCACCACCTGGGGCGGATTCGTCCACTCGATGCCGCAGTAGAGCCCCTCCGTGTCCTGCCGAAAGATCACGGCGTCGACCTTCGGCTCATCGTATCCGCCGCCGGCCTTCTGCCGCACGAAGTTGAGCGGGTTCCCCTTGAACGACCTGCACGGCCGGATACACACGTCGAGGTTGAAGAGCTGCCGCATGCCCACGATCGGGCTGAAGTACTCATGCCCCTGGCCCTGCAGCTCGGGCTTCAGCTCCTTGGCGGCTTCCTTCTTCGGCTTCGACGTGATGGCGCCGAACAGCCCCAGCTTGTGCTGTCGCAGGAGGTCGATCGTGTGCTCGGGCAGGGGGTTCCCCTCATTGATCCAGAATTCCCATCCGATATCCGCGTGCACGTAGTCGGCGTCGAATCCGACTTTCTCCAGGACCCGCACCGCCTGCGGCAAAACCGTCTGGCCGATGCCGTCGCCGGGCATCGTCACCACCGTGTACTTGGCCATCGTCGACCTCCTCATCCCCTCCGTGTTCAAACCGATCGCAGTCAGCTCAGGCGAGTCCCAGGCGGCGCCCTACCAGGTTCTCGATACCCCCGGCCACCACCAGCGACTGGGGGACCGACCCCAACGGCGGGAATCCGAATGTCTCGCCTCTGAAGGTCACCGTGCTGCGTGTGAAGTCGATCTCGAGCTCGTCCCCCGGGATGATCGTGGGCGCCCCGGAGGCCACCGCATCCTCGAGCTGAGCCTTGATGCGGGACACCAGCTCCGGGCACTCGATGCAGGGGAAACCGTTGTTGTAGGCGTTGCGCAGATAGGTCTGGGAGAAACTGCTCGCGATCACGAGCGCGATTCCCTTCGCCATGAGGGCTGTGGCCGCCTGCTCGCGGCTGGAGCCCGTGCCGAAGTTGCGTCCCCCGACGAGAACGTCGCCCGCCTGCGTCGCTGCCGCAAACTCGGGATCGTAGTTTCCCATCACCACGCGCGCCATTTCCTCGGGCGTCATCCCCTCGCGGTACGTGTAGTCCTTGCCGTAGATCCCGTCGGTGTTGAGGTTGTCCGGCGGAACGAACACGAGCCGACCCTGGATGCGATCCGGGAAGCCGTCCTGGATTGCAACTGTCTCGTCGGGGGTCGGCGGCTCGGCGTGTTCGGTGAACCGCCGCTCCGGCAGCGTGCCGTCCGTGGGACGGGGGCCGGTTACGTAGCCCGCAACCGCCGACGCCGCGACCACCTCGGGACTCGCCAGGAAGCACTGTGCATCGCGCGACCCCATCCGCCCCTTGAAGTTGCGGTTGGTCGCCGAAATACCGACCTCACCCGGCTCCAGCAGCCCCGCGCCCAGCCCGATGCACGGACCGCAGCCCGGCGGGAGCGGCCGCGCGCCCGCTGCGAGAATCCGGCTCCACGCGCCGGACGCCTCGGCATCCTCCTGCACTTCCCTGCTCGCCGCGGAAACGTAGAACTCGACGCCCTCCGCCACCTTCTTGCCCTCGAGTACTCGCGCGGCGGCCTCCAGGTCCTCCAGCCGGCTGTTCACGCACGATACGAGATAGGCCTTCTGGATCGCGACCCGCTCGCGCTCCATGTCGGCGAGCGAGCGCATCACCTGCACGCTGTCCGGACCCGACACGTGTGGACTCACCGCCGAGAGGTCGAACTCGATGCGCGCCGCGTACGACGCGTCGCCGTCCGGCGCCAACGGGCTCTCCTGCCACCCCGCCAGTTGTTCATTGGTGAATCGTTCCGTTCCGATCACGTCCCGGCGGTGCCGCAAATAATCGACCGTCGTGGCGTCGGCCGGGAACCATCCCACCAGCGCACCCCACTCCGTCGTCATGTTGGAGACGCTCAGGCGCTGGTCCATCGACAGGCCCGCCACGCCCGGTCCGGTGAACTCGACCGCGGCGTTGAGGACCTCGCCCTGGTTGTACAGACCGCACAGCGTGACTATCACGTCCTTGCCCGTCACGCCCTCGCGCAGCTCGCCCTGGAGCACCACCTCGACCGAGCGCGGGATCTGCCACCAGAACTCACCGGTGGCCCAGATGGCGGCCGCATCGGTGCGCACGACCGGGGTCCCCAGCGCTCCCATCGCTCCGTACATGTTGGAGTGGGAATCGGACGCCACGACGAGGGAGCCCGGCACCACATACCCCTGCGCCACCATGATCTGGTGGCCGATGCCCGTTCCCGCCGGATAGAAGTCGACGCCCTGCTCCTTTGCGAAGGCCTCGATGTCCCGGTACTTGGCGAGATTGCTCTCGGACGTGTTCTGGATGTCGTGGTCCAGTGGAAAGACGGGCTGCCGCGGATCGCAGATCTTCGCAGCCCCGAGCGTGGCGAACTTCTTCACCACCGCGGCGGTGTTGTCGTGCGTCATCACGTGCCGTGGGCGCAGCGATACCACGTCACCGGCGCGGAGCGGGCGGTCCGGACCTTCGGTGAGGTGCGCCTGCGCGATCTTTTCTACTGCAGTCTGACCCATCGTCACCTCGGCGGAAGGTTTGCGGGACCCCGCCTCAGATTACCTGTCCGCCCGGCAGAGGTCCATCAACTCCGAAATCGAGCCCACCTTCTCCAGGCTCCACACCGCCCCCTTGAGCCGCTTCCGGGCCTCGTCCGACAGGACCGGCGCTGCGAGCGCGTCGAACTTCTCCTCGACCTCCTGGTCGGTGAGCGGATTGCGCGGATCGCCCTTGGGATAGTCGAGCTGCTTGGTGAACTCGCGCCCGTCGGTCGTGTGGATCGTGACGATCACGCGCTGCAGCTTGGGGAAGAGCTTCTCGATCTCGGGGTCCGCCACCACCTCGACCTTGTTGAGCTGCTCGCGGATGCGCGGATCCATGATCTTGTCCTGCTCGAACTGCGCCGGAGTCACCTGCCGGTCGGCGACCGCTGCCGCGATGACGTAGGGAAGGCTGTGGTCGGCCGTCTCCTTGCTGCGCGGGTCGTACTTGGATGGATCCGCCAGAATGTCCGCGGCACGGGCGAGCGACCGGATGTGCACTTTCTCCACCACCTCCGGCGCCAGATCGTTTTCTGTCACGATGTCCAGCACCGCCGAGATCGGAGCGTGGGTGAGCGCTTCGGTGGGAAACGCCTTCATGCCGCAGCGCTCGATGCGCCACGACTCTCCGAGGCCGTCCACCAGCACCTCGAGCTTCCACTCCGGTCCGTAGCAGTGCGCCAGGCCTTCCTTGCCGTCGATCACGTGCTCCGGTCCCGTATAACCCTTCTCGGCGAGAAGCGCGGCCAGCACGCCGCTCTGGGTCGCCATCGGGTCCACCGTGTTCTTCATCATCGTGAGTTTGCCGGCGGTCACCGCGCCCAGCGTACAGTGCCGCGAGGCCGATATGCCGATGGCGTGCTGGCACTGCTCCCACGTGAGTCCGAGCATCCGGGACGCCACGATGGGCGATACGAACGCCGTCAGGGTAGCGTGGTGCCAGCCGCGCTCCCGGATGCCTGGGAACGCCGCCTCGCACAGGCGCATCTCGAACTCGTGACCCAGCACGATGCCCAAGGTCAGATCCTTGCCGCTGCGGCCGACGCGCTCGCCGCAGGCCATGGCCGCTGGAATGATGTCCGACGGATGCGACGGATCCTGCTGCCAGTAGATGTCGTTGTAGTCCATCACCCGGACCATCAGGGCGTTGGCCAGCGAGGCCGACACCGGGTCGGTCTTCTCCCCGGAACCGATGACGGTCGCGTTCCCTTCGCCTCCGATCTCCTTCAGCACCGCGAGGGCGATCCGGGCATCCTCCTGGCGGTAACCGCCGAATGCGCACCCCAGCGAGTCCAGCAGATACCGCTTGGCCTCGTGGATCGCTTGCTCTCCAATGTCGTCATATGCGAGGTCGGTGGCCCACCGGGCCATCGTGGCCGTGATCGTATCCGTCATCTACAATCTCCGCTACGCCAGGTTCTTGAACGGCAGGTAGCTCATGAAGTCCGCATGGTGCACGATATACGCCTCGGTGCTCCGCTTCACGAGGTCGCCCTCGGCCGCATGCGTCGCGATGATGTGGCACACCTGATCCGGCACGCCGCACTCCAGCGCCAGCGCCACGCCGGTGAACGGGTGCCGCAGCGCCTTGCCTCGCTCGCTCTGCCGCGTGACGCCGCCCTCCTTCTCGTACTCGAGCAGCTTGCCCACGTCGGCGAGGATCGCACCAGCGACTACCGTATCGGTGTCGATCTCGAGCGCCTTGCCCAGGAACTCCCGCATCGCCTTGGCGCCGTCCCGGCCGATGTGCACCACGCATCGCTTGTGCTCCATGAACGTCGCCGGACAGTTGGGCACCAGCAGCGTGAAGGGGATGTTGTGCAGATCCTCGGGCTCCAGCGGGCTCCGCTCGAAGGCCTTGATCCACGTCTCCGTAACCTGCTCCCTGAGCCCGGGATCCTCGATCCATTCCAGCTCGGGCCAGAGCTCCTCGACCTGCCTGCGGAGGGTATCAGACATCGCTCGTCATTATGAATAGGGGTTGGCGGAGCAGCGACTTGTATCGCGGCCTGAGCCGCTCCGTGTTGTAGTACCTCTGCACATCGATCACCTTCTTGCGCCCGGTCACCACGTCGATGGGGACGCTGTCGTATACGCCGTTTCGGATACTCACCAGACGTCCCGACGTGTTGGACAGGATGAGGTCCAGCGCCAGGTTGCCGAACGCCATGGGCACGATGGAGTCCAGCGCGTCGGGATCGCCGCAGCGCACGAGGTAGCCCAGCCGCTGGCTCACAACGTTCACGCGCCGGCCCTGGTTGTGCTTTGGCGAGCAGACCTTGAGCAGGGTGGCCACCCGGTCGCCGATCCCACCCAGCTTCTTGTGTCCATACTGGTCCCGCTCCTCGCCGTCGAACATCATCGCGTCGGCGTCCGTCATCCGCGCGCCCTCGGACACGAGCACCACGGCATAGCTGCTCGGGTTTCGGTTCCGGTCGTGGCTGAGGAGCTCGCACAGTTGCTCCATCTCGAAGTGATGCTCCGGGATCACGCAGCGGGCGGCGGCGCCGGCCATGGGGGGGAGCACCGCGGTGTAGCCCGCGTAGCGCCCGAACACCTCGATCACGAGAAACCGCTCGTGCGATCCGGCAGTGGTGCGCAGCTGGTGCGTGAGCTCGATCGTCCGCGTCACGCAGGTGGAGAACCCGATGCAGTAGTCGGTGCCGGGCACGTCGTTGTCCATGGTCGTGGGCACCGCTACCACCTGCACACCCTCTTCGTGCAGCCGCCGGGCATAGCACAGCGTGTCGTCGCCCACGATGGGAACCAGGAAGTC
>JAUVTI010000212.1 GCA_030601605.1 Gemmatimonadales bacterium | reverse complement strand
GCGGGGTGAACTCGAGTGGTCCGGGCGAGGAGATCGCGGCGTTGTTCACCAGCGCCAGGGCGTCGTGAGGCCCGCTCTGGCCCACCTCTCCCGCGGCGTACTCGATGCTCCCCGGGTTCGTCACGTCGAGAAAGATCGGCGCCAGGCGATCGGAGCCCTGTTCACGCAGCCGATCGGCGTCGGCGTCCGAGCGCACTCCCGCGAACACGCGCCAGCCGAGCCGGTCCAGATGGAGGGCCGTGGCCGCGCCTATGCCTCGGGAGGCGCCCGTGATGACTACGGTGCGTGCGGTCATTGGATGTCCGACCCTCAATCTGTAGCTTGGGTATCCGATATGTCGACCGTGCCTGATTCCGACCCCCTGCTCACGCGCCTGCGGGACGACCGTCCCCTCGTGACGGTGGAGCTGCGTCCGCCCAAGACGGGGCTGTCGCAGACCGAGAGCATGGACACCTGGATCGACATGTATCACTCCGTGCGGCGACTGGCCCGGGAGGACACGGTCATCTTCCTCACCGACAACGCGGTGGGCGAGTCGGAGGAGGAGAACCTGCGCCACCTGGTCACGAACCTCGCGGGCGACGTGAGCTCGGACCGGCTCGTGCCGTTTCTCACCAGCAAGCATTCGCTGGAGTACTGCCGGATGTACGCGGACCGGGCGTCGGCGCACGGGTTCGCGGCCCTCACCGTGCTGGGTGGCGACCGCTCGGTCGGCCCGCCGCGCTGTGTGGAGCACGCATACGAACTGAGGAAGCTGATCCGGAAGCGCCACCCGCGGCTCTCTCTGGGAGGCTGGGCCAACCCGCACCGCGATGCGGCGCAGCAGGTGGACTTCCTGCTCGACGAGTCCTTCACCGGAGAGTTCTACCTCACCCAGATCGTCTCGCACCACGACGTGCGCGCCGTGGAGGCGTTCGTGAACGAGGCCGAGCGACGCGGCGTGTCGCTGCCTGGCGTATTCGGCGTCTTCCTGTACCGGTCCAGCAACCCGAGGACGTTCGAGAAGCTGGGTCAGTTCTTCTCGGTCCCGGCCGAGGGAATCACGCGCGACTTCGAGTCCGGGATGTCGGCAGAGGAGATCTGCGCGAAGACCATCCGCACGCTGAGGGAGATCGGGGTGGGGAAGATCTATCTGAGCAATCTGGGGTTCAAGAACCCGGAGAAGCGGTATAAGCGGGTTGTGGAAGCGGTCGACTAATCCAGCACTGCCTTTGCCACGTCGATTCTCCCCAGCGGCGCGCTCAAGTGGATTCCCTGTACGCTGTCCTTCACGCGGTCCACCACCTCGCGCGCAATCGCGACACCTTCCGCCAGCGCTGCGTCGTCGCCCTTCTCCTGCGCGCGGCGCATCCGCTCGAGGACATTGCGGGGCACCTGCTGTCCGGGCACCTCGTTGGCGAGGAACTCGGCGTTGCGCAGTGAGACGAGGGGCCAGATGCCGGCGATGATCGGGATCTGGAACTCCCGCGTCCGCTCCAGGCACCGCTCCAGCTGCGCCACGTCGAACACCGGCTGGGTGACCGCGAACTCGGCGCCCGCATCCACCTTCCAGTAGAGCCGCTTCATCTCGCGGTCCACATCCGCCGTGGTCTGATTGAGCGCGACGCCGATCACGAATCGGGTCGGAGCGCCGAGCGACCCACCTCCGGGGTCGAGCCCGTGATTGAGTCGGTACACCACGTTGGTGAGCCCGATCGAGTCGATGTCGAACACCGCGGTGGCATCGGGATACGGTCCCATGCGCGGGGGATCGCCGGTTATCAGGAGCAGGTTCCTGAGCCCCGCCGCCGCGGCGCCCAGCAGGTCGCTCATCATCCCCAGCATGTTGCGATCGCGGCAGGTGTAGTGCACCACCGTCTCGAGCCCGACCTCGCGCTCGATGATGATGGCCGTCGGGATCGCACCCATGCGGCTCTGCGCGCGAGGTCCGTCCAGGATGCTCACCGCGTCCACTCCTGCCTGCGCGAGCGCGCGCGCCCGTTCCACCAGAACATCCGACTGCCAGCCCTTGGGGGGCAACAGCTCGACGTTGGTGACGAATTCGCCGGCCGCGAGCTTCCTGCCCCACCGCGAGCGCTCGGCCAGCGGCACCGGCTCCACCTCCGCCGCCGCCGCGACCTCGTGCTTTGCCACTACCACCGAAACCTGGCGCGGCTGCGTCGTAGCCAGGAGACTGCTGATCGCCTTGATGTGCTCGTGTGTCGTGCCGCAGCAGCCCCCCACGAACCGCGCGCCGGCGCGTATGAGCCGCTGCGCGTAGTTGGCCATGTAGTCGGGGCTCGAGAGGTAGATCTTGCGGTCGCCCACCACGCGCGGGAGCCCGGCGTTGGGCTGCGCGACGAGCGGACGCTCGGCCACCTCGGCCATGCGCTCGATCCCCTCGAGCATGATGGCCGGACCGACCGAGCAATTGAGCCCCACGACGTCGGAGCCGAACTCGGAGAGCGCCGCGGCGATGTGCTCGGCATCGGTGCCGTACGCGGTCTTTCCGCTGTCGTCGATCGTCATCTGGGCGATCACGGGCAGGTCGGATAGGCTGCGCACGGCGCCGTAAGCCGCATGCAGTTCGTCGATGTCGCTGAACGTCTCGAGGGAGAACCCGTCCACGCCGCCCTCGAGCAGGCCGCGAACCTGGTGCCGGAAGAACTCTTCGGCCTCGTCGCGTGAAGTGGGTCCCCACGGTTCGATGCGGATGCCGAGCGGGCCGATCGCGCCGGCGACGCACACCCGCGCGCCGGCCACCTCACGGGCGAGGTTCGCCGCCGCGCTGTTGATCTCCGCGGTCCGCTCCTCGAGCCCGTAGCTCGAGAGCTTCACCGGGTTGGCGCCGAACGTGTTGGTCTCGATGATCTCGGCGCCCGCACGGACGTAGCCCTCGTGCACCTCCTTCACGAGCTCCGAGTGGGTCAGGTTCAGCTCGTCGTAGCACACGTTGACGAACATCCCCTTGCCGTAGAGGACAGTGCCCATGGCGCCGTCCACCACGTGGACCCGCCCGTCCTCGATGAGGTCGCGCAGCGAGCTCATGATGCAGCTACCTCCACCTCACGCTCGTAGGCGAGGTTGGGCGCGAGCCAGCGCTCTACGGTCGCCACGTCCTGTCCCGTGCGAATCGCGTAGTCCTCCACCTGATCGCGGCCGATCTTGCCCACGCCGAAGTAGTACGCGTCGGGGTGCGCGAAGTACCAGCCGCAGACCGAAGCCGCCGGCATCAGCGCCATGTGGTCGGTGAGCTCGATCCCGGTGCGCTCGGTGACGCCCAGCAACTCGAAGAGGGCTCGCTTCTCGGTGTGATCCGGGCACGCGGGGTAGCCTGGCGCGGGCCGGATACCCACGTACTTCTCGCGGATCAGCTCCTCACTCGTGAGCGTCTCATCCGGCGC
>JAUVTI010000031.1 GCA_030601605.1 Gemmatimonadales bacterium | reverse complement strand
GAACCGCACGCGTACCGTGAACGAGTCGAGGGCTACAATCTCGACTACGGACCCCAGGTCGCGCGCCCGCGGATAGGCGGTCTCGGGAGCCCGCGCCATCTCCAGTGTCCACACCACGTCGGCTGCGGTAGTGGGCGTGCCATCGTGCCACTCGATGTCCCGCCGGAGTGCGAAGGTGAGCGCTGAGCGATCGTCGCTCCAGCTCCAGTCGGCCAGCCGCGGCACCGGCTCCAGCCGGGAGTCGTAGGACGCCAGGGTCATCAGCAGTACGTGCTTCTGCACCGCCTTCGCGAGCGGATGGACGGCTATCAGCGGGTTGATGGACTGGAGGTCGGCGCCCGACGCGTAGAACACCATCGTGTCGCGCGTCCCGCCCCGCTCTGGGGCGCACGCGGCGGAGCCCAGCAAGAGCAGGGTTGACGCACGGACGGCGGTGAGGCGAGTGTAGCGCATGCTCCGCCGGATCCTGAAGCGTCTGGCCCTCGGGGCCGGGGTCGTGCTGGTCGTCATCACGGTCACGTTCTTTCTGATTAATCTCGCGCCCGGTGATCCCGCAAGGCTCTGGGTGGCGCCGGGCGCCGGAGCCGAGGAACTGGAGGCCGCGCGCAGGGCGCTGGGCCTCGACCGCCCATTGGCCACCCGCTACGGGTCGTGGCTGTGGAACTTCGTGCGCGGCGACTGGGGCGTGAGCCTCGCCCAGCAGCGAGCGGTCACGCAGATCATCGCCGATGCGCTCCCTTACACGCTGCTGCTCTCGGTGAGCTCGCTGCTCGTCACATACATCGTGGGCATAACGATCGGGGTCGTGCAAGCCATCAAGCATCGCTCCCCGCTCGACACGGGGCTCACCGTAACGACACTCCTCGTGTACGGGATGCCGGCCTATTGGCTGGCCATCATGCTGGTGCTGGTGTTCGCGTACGGAGCGGCCCGCTACAACTGGCCCGCCTGGCTCCAGCTGCCGGCGATGGGGGCGGCCGCACTCGACTCTGAGTTCTACACCGGCTGGGGGCGCGTGGTGGACCGCATGCGGCACCTGGCGCTGCCCTTGGTCACGCTCGGCGCCATCGGCGCGGCTGGGACGGCGCGCTACGTGCGCGGCGCCGTGCTGGACGTGCGCGGCCACGAGTTCGTGCGCACGGCCCGGGCCAAGGGAATCGCACCGCTCGCGGTGGAGCTGCGCCACGTGCTGCGCAACGCGCTGATGCCCGTCGTCACGCTTCTCGGTCTCTCCCTCCCCGCGCTGTTCTCCGGCACCGTGTTCGTGGAGGTGATCTTCGCCTGGCCGGGAATGGGCCGGGTCATGGTAGACGCCGTCGGGGCGCGCGACTACCCGGTCGTGATGGCGACGACGGCGATCTTCGCAGTGCTCGTCGTGATCGGCAATCTCCTGGCGGATCTGCTCTATGCGTGGGTGGACCCGCGGCTCAGGCAGACACCGTGAGCACCGCGCGGGCGCTGCTCAGGGACGGCCGCACGGTCACCGGGCTCGCCATTCTGGCGCTGTTCGGAGCGCTCGCGCTGCTCGCTCCGTGGGTCGCGCCCACTGATCCGGTGGCGCTGCACGACGTGCTGGCGACCCGCTTCCTCTCGCCTTTCACCGTCGGCGCCGACGGCGTCCGGCACTGGCTCGGCACCGACGCGTTCGGGCGCGACGTCTTCTCGCGCCTGGTCTACGGAGCCCGCATCTCGCTGGCCGTGGGTCTCCTGTCCGTGGCCGTTTCGATCGGCGTGGGCGCGGCGGTGGGCGTTACATCGGCGATGGCGGGCGGCGTGATCGAGCGCGCGCTGATGGCCGTGACCGACGCGGCGCTGGCGATGCCGCGCATCGTGCTGCTGCTGGCGCTCGTCACGCTGTGGCAGCCGAGCCTGCTGCTCGTGGTACTGGTGCTGGGGTTCACCGGCTGGATGAGCGTGGCGCGCCTCACGCGGGCTGAGGTGAAGGGGCTGATGGGGCGGCCGTTCGTGGAGGCGGCGCGCGCCGGCGGGTCCGGCAGGCTGCGGCTCATGTGGCGCCACGTGCTCCCCAACGCGCTGACGCCGCTCATCGTGGCGGCGGCGCTGGGCGTCGGCAACGCCATCATGCTGGAGGCCGGACTCTCATTCCTCGGACTCGGCGTGCCGGCTCCGGCTCCCTCGTGGGGCAACATGATCGCGAGCGGTCGCGATGCCCTGGTGAACGCGCCGTGGGTAGCCGCGTTCCCGGGTCTGGCCGTCGCACTGGCTGTAGTGGCCAGTAACCTGGTAGGGGACGGCGCGCGCGACGCGCTCGACCCCAGGACGAGAAGAGCCCCGCGCTAGGCTAGTCGCCCTCGTCCCCGATCGGTGTCTCAGCGAGCCCTCGTCGCAGCAGCGGGTGCTGCGTCACGAGGTACCACCCCATTACGACGGCTGCCGCCACGCTCACCAACCCCACCTGCCACCACACTCCCGCAACGAGCGGCTGCGCGAACACCAGCAGCGCCGCGTACACGTGGGCCGCCACGAAGATCAACACGAACAGGATGAGATAGCGGGCCACCGGATACTGCTCAGCCTTGGACACGAGCCAGGAAGCGAGCGTCCCGAGCGCCACGAGCGCCACCACGTGGACCATGTTGTACGCAAGCACCGGGCCCGGCGCGACCTCCAGCGCGGCCGGATCCTCCAGCCCGTAGAACAGGACCGCGCCGAACATCGCTGGCGTGAAGAAGAAGGAGCGGCCCATCACCACGTTGAGCAGGCCGAACAGCACCACGATCGTGGCGTAGCCCAGCAGGCCGGCCACCATACCGCTCACCAGTATCTGTTTCGTCTCGTCGCGCGTGGCACACCTCCCGGTTGGGCCGGCCGACCGGCGTGAGTTGACCTCTCGCGATGTTAGCGCGAACCCAGGCGCAGCGTCAACTGGGGATTTGTGACGATCGCTTCGGGGACCCTCTTCCCTCTCCCCTCTTCCCGATCATCTAAGACCCAGCTCCACTCTGGCCTCCGCAGGCAGGAGCCGGATCAGCTTCGGAATGGGCACGGCGAATCCCATCCCCACCGCCGCACTGAGACCGGCGCGGTGCACCGCCACGACTTCCCCGCTGGCGTTGAAGATGGGACTGCCGCTCGAGCCGCCCACGGTGAACCCGTCGAAGTTCACGACCTCGCTGGTCACCTTGCTGAAGATCCCGGCGCTCATCGAGGTGCGCACCGTGCCCGTGGCGTCGAGCGCGTTGCCGAGTCCGGCGGGGAAACCGATGAGCGCCGCCGGCTCGCCCTGCTTCGCGTTGCCGCCCGACCAGTCCACCTGCTGCACGTAGGGGCCGTCGAACCCACGGATCTTGATGACCGCCAGGTCCGCCCCCGAGGGCGACGCCACGGCGATCAGGTCCGCCGGCTTCATTATGCGCTGATCGGCCATCGTCACGTAGATCGAGTCGGGACGCTGGCCCTGATACGTCACGACGTGCCGGTTCGTTACGAAATAACCGGAGCGCGTGAGCGCGAAGCCGGATCCATCGAAGACGCTGCCGCCGATGTAGACGGCGACCAGTCCGACGGCGCGCTGGTTGGCCTGCGCGACCGCGGCCAGGTTCACGCCCTCCATCGCGCGCATCTGCGACACGATCTGCGTGGCGCGATCCTGCGCCGCGCGCACCGCCTCGCGCAGGGAATCCAGGAGCGCCTCCGACGTGCCCGTCGCGCTCGCCCTACTGAATTCCGAGCGTAACCGCGACAGCTCCGCCTGGGCGGCCTGGTTCGCCTCCGCGCCGGCCGCCAACTGCTCCGCCAGTGAGGCTTCAGCCCGGTGGAGCGCCGCCTCCAGCGCCGTGGTGCGCTCCTGCGCATCGCCCAGCGCCACTCGCAAGCTCTCTACGACCGCCGCCGGCGCGGCGCTCGCGCGCGCGTCGGCCAGCTCTGTGCGCAACCGCTCGTAATCCGCAGTCGCCGCCTGCCGGATCGAGTCCGCATACGCCTGCTGCCGCTCCAGCGCGGCGCGCTGCTCCTGCTGTATCTGCGCTGTAGCCTGCTGCACGCGCCATTCGCTGTAGTAGTACCCGGCGGCCACGACCACAGCGAGCAGGAAGACGAACGACCATACGGCCCAGCGCACCTTCTTCGCCGTCTTGCGCGAGGACTCGGCGAACATCTCGTTGAAGAAGACCGTGGCACCCTTGCCGCCAAAGCTGCGGCGCGCCTCGCCCAGCCGGGCCACGACCTTCGCCGCGATGGACTCCCGGCGGCGCTCCCGCTTCGCCTTGGCCGGCTCAGCGTCCGACTCGCCCGGCAGGGTGAGGTGTGCGACGATCAACTCCAGGCCCGAAGCTCCCAGCCGCAGCTTGTCGCCCCGCCCGATGCCCCGTTCCCCCGTCGCCACCTTTCCGTTCAGATACGTCCCGTTGCGGCTCTGGGCGTCGCGCACCACCACCCTGCCATCGGGCTTGAGCACGATCTCCGCGTGCACCCGCGACACCGCCGTGTCGTCCGGCCCCACCGGACGAAGCTCGCACTCCTTGCCCCTGCCGATACGAATGCGGCCGCCGCTGGCCTGGAACTGCTCACCGCTCTTCGTCTCCATCAGCACGATGCGGAGAACCTGTGCCGCAGCGGGCGGCGGGGAGGGCGCAGCCCCGGCGCGCTGCGCCGCCACATCATCAGCGCTGTCCATGGGTTGGGTGGTATCGGCTGATCCGGGGCTTATTGCCTCTTCCACCGCGGTGCCGGGGAGTCCGCCCTTTGTCACGGCCTCGACCCGGAAGCGCGTACCGCGCGCACCCAACCCGATGACGGAATCGACGGCGAGCTGCTCGGTGGCGTCCGGTCGGAGCTTCCGGCCGTTGAAGTAGGTCCCGTTTCTGCTGCCGAGGTCCTCCAGCCACCAGGTGCCGGCCCGGTCCACGACGCGGGCGTGGGTCCCGGAGACGACGTCGCTGCCCTCGCCGGTGACAGGGAGCTCGAGCCCCGGATCGCGGCCGAGCCGCACCTCGGCCGTTCGGAACTCGACCGTCTCGCCGCTCGCCAGGTTTCGAAGGCTCAGGAATCGCATCTAGGGAAAAGCTATCCGCTGCGCCGGGAGGGCGACAGGCACTCGGCTCGTTATCTTTGAGACGCAATGTCGCAGACGTATAACGAAGGCCGTCCCCTCATCGCCCCCGGGGTGGACCATGTCGCGCTCGTCGAGAGGGCGGCCCGGGAGTTCGCCGGCACCCACGAGATCCTGCGGCTCGTGGCGGCGTCACCCGAGCGGGCCCTGTTCCAGGCGCGCGACGAGACGCTCAAGCGGCGGGTGCTCCTGAGGGTGCACCACGGGGGCGACACCACGTCCCGAACCTGGTTCGAGCGCGAGACCGAGCTGCTCGCAGCCCTCGACCACCCGGTGTTGCGGCCGGTCTATGCGGCAGGCACTCGCGGCGACTGGACCTACCGCATGACCAAGTGGATCGACGGCGAGAGCCTCACCGACACGGTGGCACGGGCACCCCGGCCGATCCCCTCGGTGCTCCAGCTGGCGCGGGACCTGGCCGGGGTCCTGGAGTACGTGCACTCGCAGAACATCGTGATCCGGAAGCTCGCCCCGACGACGCTGATGATCGAGAACACGGAGCGGGCGTACGTGACCGACCTGCGATTCGCGAACATCTGCCTCGACGTCGCGGGTCCGGACGACGACCCCGTCGCGATACCGTTCCTCGCGCCCGAAGTGCGCGAGGGCGGCGCGGGAGAGCCGGCGAGCGACGTGTACTCTGCCGGCGCCCTGCTCTACTTCGCCGTCACGGGCAAGGCGCCTCCGTTGAACACCGAGGAGCTCGTCCCGGCGCGGTCGCTCCGTCCAGCCTGCCCCAGCGCGCTGGATCGGGTCATCAGGCGGGCCCTGCAATCGGACCCGGCCGAGCGCTACCTCACCGCCATGGAGATGCTGGAGGAGCTCGTCGCCGAGCTGGGCGGGACGATCACTCCAGCCCCTCTGGCCTCGGGCCGCAGCGCGGCCACCGAGGACCAGATGGCGTGGGAGAAGCGCCTGCGCCGCGCGCTGGGCGATGACTACGAGCTGCTGGACGAGCTGGGCTCCGGCGGCTTCGGGCGCGTGTACCTGGTGCGTGACCTGGCACTCGAGCGCGAGGTGGCGCTCAAGGTGCTCCATCCCTACCTCACGATGGACCCGGCCGTGGTGGAGCGGTTCCGGCGGGAGGCACGCGTCGCGGCTCAGATGTGGCACCCTCACATCGTGAACACCTACGACATCGGGCGCCGCGCCGGTCTCTTGTGGTACACGATGGAGTACGTGCGGGGCCTCAACCTCGGACGCACCATCGAGAAAGAGGGTCCGTTGCCGCTCCCCCGGGTGCTGCGCTTCATGTACGAGGCGCTGGACGCTCTGAGCCACGCGCACGGCCGTGGCCTGGTGCCTCGCGTCATCAAGCCCGAGCACCTGTTGCTCGCCGACGCCACCGGCTCCTTGCAGGTCGCCGACTTCGGGCTTGTGCTCGCGATTGCCGGTGCCGAGGGCGTCGCCGGTCCGGCATCCCAGTCCGGGACTCCGGAGTTCGCGGCACCGGAGCAGCTGCTGGGCGAGCCGGTGGACCACCGTGCCGACCTGTACTCCCTGTCGCTGGCCGCGTACTACGCTCTGCTGGGTAGCACGCCGTTCGCCGGCGGCACTATCGAGTCGGTGCTCGCCCGCCAGACCGTGGGTCACCTGCCGGACATCACCGCCCAGCGCGACGACGTTCCCGAGCGCATCGCGCGGGTGCTGCAAAAGGGCGCGGCCCAGGACCCGGCCGATCGGTTCGAGTCGGCAGAGGCATTCTCCCGTGCCCTGCGGGAGGCAGCCAAGCCGGCGGAGGGAACCCTGCCGCGCCTGTTCCGCACGCTGTTCGGACAGGGCTGACCGCCGATGCGGTTCGCGTTCCTCAGCGCGACTCCGCCAAGCGTCGAGGAAGGAAGCGGCACATATGTAGCGACGGCCGCCCTCGAGCGGGGCCTCACCGCACTGGGGCACGAGGTGCAGGTGATCGCCCCGACTGCCCGATCCGGCCTGCTCGGCTTCACGGCGCACAGGTTCCGGTTCAATCGGCGTCTGACATCTGGATCGGTGGCCGGAGCCGACGTTGTGATCGGGTTCGACATGGACGGTTACCGCCTCGCCGGCGGCTCGGCTGCTCCATTCGTGACGTACATCCTCGGGCAGCTGGCCGACGAGGCGCAATTCGAGCGCGGACTGGTCGCCGCGACGATGCGGATGCAGGCGCGCGCCGAGCGGGCGAGCGCGCGCCGCGCCAGCCGAGTGATCACGGTGAGCGAGTACAGCCGGCGGCGCATCTCCGACCTGTACTCGCTCGCGCCCGATCGCATCGCGGTGGTGCCACCCGCATTCGACGTAGCCCGCTGGCGGGCGGCGCTGGCTGGATCCGCGCCCCGCACCGATGGACGCCCCACGGTTCTTTGTGTGGCCCGGATGTATCGGCGCAAGAACCTCGCGGCGCTCGTGCGGGCCGCGGGAGCGCTGAGGGAGAGAGTCCCCGAGGTGCGTTTGTCGATTGTGGGAGACGGTCCCGAGCGCGGCCGGCTGGAGGCTCTGGTTCGGAAACTCGAATTGGGAGATCACGTCACGCTCGCCGGCCAGGTACCATTCGGGACCCTCGTCGAGGAGTACGCCGGCTGCGACGTGTTCTGCCTCCCCAGCCTCCAGGAGGGCTTCGGATTGGTGTTCCTCGAGGCCATGGCCGCGGGCAAGCCCGTTGTGGGTTGCAGCGGCACCGCGGTGGAGGAGTTGATCACCGACGGCGTGAACGGCCTGCTCGTCCCGCCCAGCGATGACGCGGCGCTCGCCGGCGCCCTGCACAGGCTGCTCACGGATGAGGCGGCGCGCCGAGCCATGGGGGAGGCGAATCGCGCAGAGGTCGAGCGCTTCGCCCCGGAGACGGTCGCGCGGCGTTTCGTCTCGGCCCTTCCAACCGAACGGACTGAACGGGAGACGACGTGACACAACGTGACAACGAGCAGCTCGATCGCGTGAGGGACGTGTTCGACGACTGGGCGGTGCGGGGCCGGGCCGAGGGGATGGCCAAGAGCCACACGCCGTTCGTGCGCCCCGCCTTCGAACTGCTCGAGCTCGCCCCCGACGCTCGCTACCTGGACATCGGGTGCGGCGACGGGTACACGGTGCGCTGGGCCACGCAGGCGGCGCCGCAGGGCCGAGCGGTGGGCATCGACCTCTCCGCAGAGATGATCGCGCTGGCGCGCCGCATGTCGGCCGACCTCGACGACGTGGAGTTCCATCAGTGTGCGTTTCCCGAGCACCCGCTGCCGCACGCCGGTTTCGACACCATCCTCTCCATGGAGGTGTTCTACTACCTCCCGGACATGGGCGCCGCCCTCGAGGAGACACTTCGCCTGCTGGCCCCCGGTGGGCGCTTCACCTGCATGGTGGACTTCTACGGTGAGAACGAAGCCAGCCACTCGTGGCCCGAAGACGTCGGCGTAGAGATGACGCTGCTCGACTCGGCCGGGTGGCGCGGCGCCCTGGAGGACGCCGGGTTCGACGTAGCAGACCAGCGCCGCATGCTGGTGCCGGCGGACGAAGCGAGCGAACCCTGGAAGGCGACCGAAGGCTCGCTGCTCACCCTGGGACGCAGGCCCGAATAGCGTACGACGAGGCGAAGATGACCACGATCCGCATCGCACTGGCCCAGCAGTCCGCTCGCCCCGAGATCGGCGACAACCTGGAGCGCGCCCTTCGGGCAATGGATACCGCGGCCAAGGCCGGCTGCGGGCTGATCGCCTTTCCAGAGCTGGCACTCACGCGGTTTTTCCCGCAGCACCGGGAGTCCCCGGCCGCCCGCGACCTGGCGGAGCCCATACCAGGGCCGACCGCCGACCTGGTCGCGGCCAAGGCCAGGGAGCACGGGCTCGTGACCGTGTTCAACATGTACGAGGCGTCCGGCGGGAAGTACTACGACAGCTCTCCGGTGTTCGATGCCGACGGAAGCCTGCTCGGCGTCACCCGCATGGTGCACATCACAGACTACGACCGGTTCCACGAGCGCGCCTACTACGCTCCCGGCGACCGCGGTGCACCGGTGTACGAGACACGCGTCGGACGCGTCGGCGTGGCCATCTGCTATGACCGGCACTATCCGGAGTACATGCGAGCGCTCGGCCTGCAGGGCGCCGAGCTCGTGGTGATCCCCCAGGCGGGTGCGGAGGACGAGTGGCCCGAGGGAATGTACGAGGCCGAAGTGCGCGCGGCCGCATTCCAGAACGGCTACTTCGCCGCTTTGTGCAACCGTGTGGGAAAGGAAGAACGACTCACCTTTGCCGGTGAGTCGTTCATCGTGGACCCCAAGGGGGCGGTACTCGCTCGCGGCAAGCGCCTCGAGGACGACTTGGTGGTGGCGGACCTCGATCTCGGCGAGTGCGCGGCATCTCCGGCGCGCACACTCTTCCTGAGAGACCGCCGACCAGACCTATACAGCGACTGGCTCGCCTGACACCTTCGAGTCAGCCGGCCGCGGCGGCTTGCCTCCGGGGATCGCCTCGGCGTCCTCCGGACGCGTGAGGCTGCGCTTCAGCCACATGTCGAAGTCGTCCAGCAGTGAGTACATCACCGGCACGAGCACGAGCGTCAGGAAGGTCGCGAACGCGAGTCCCGCGATCACGGCGATCGCCATCGGCCCCCACCACGCCGCCTGCTCGCCACCCCAGTAGAAGTTGGGGGACAGCCGGGTGTACATCCCGACGAAGTCGATGTTCAGCCCGATCGCCAGCGGGATCAGCCCGAGGATCGTCGTCACCGCCGTCAGCATCACAGGACGGAAACGGGTCTTTCCACCCTGGATGATCGCTTCCTCCCGCTCCAGCTTGTCGCGCGTGCGCAGGATGTCGATGTAGTCGATCAGCACGATCGAGTTGTTGACCACGACGCCCGCCAGGCTGATCACGCCCACGCCCGTCATGATGATGCCGAACGGCATGCGGAACACCATCAGCCCGATGAGCACGCCGACGGTGGACAGCAGCACAGAGCTCAGGATGATGAGCGGCTTGGTCACCGAGTCGAACTGCGACACCAGGATGAACCCGATCAGGAACAGCGCCATCAGGAACGCGCCGGTCAGGAATGCCTGGGACTCCTGCTGTTCCTGCTGCTGCCCCGCATAGCGCAGCCGGTAGCCGGAAGGCAGCGCATCCTCAATGGCGGCCAGCTCCACCTGCACCTCCGCCAGGACGGCGTTCGCGTTGTACCCCGAGCGTACGTCGGACGTGACGGTGACCATCCGGTCGAGGTCCTTGCGGTTCACGTCGCCGTAGCCCTTGTCCACCCGCCACGTGGCGACAGACGAGATCGGCACCTGATCCCCATCGTCGCTCGTGATCGTGAGGTCGCCGAGCGAGCTGAGGTCCTCGCGGTACTCCTTGGCCAGCCGCACCGTGATGTCGTACTCGTCCTTCCCGTCGCGGTACTTCGAGGCCTCGGCCCCGTTGATCGCGTTGCGGACCGTCCAACCGATATCCTGCGTGGTGAGCCCGTACAGCGCCGCCTTCTCGCGATCCACGTCGATCACGAGCTCTGGGCGGCCCTCTGCCATGTCCGTCTCCAGCCCGTCCAGCTTCGCGAAGATCGAGGACGCCTCAAGGGTCGCGACCACCTCGTCGCCGAGCTGCTTCAGCACCCGGGGGTCGTCCCCGGTGATCTCGATCGCGATCGGTAGTCCGGTCGGCGGCCCCATCTCGGGCTCTTCCAGCGAGATAGCGGCACCCGCCACGTTCCGGCCCGCCGTCTCTCGAATCCGGTCGACCACGGCGAACACGTCGCCCTCCCGCTCCTCGAAGTCCACGAAGTTGACCGCGACGGTCGCCAGGTGGGTGCCCTGCCCGCCGCCGAAGCCCTGGCTCACCCGGGATCCCACGGTTGCCACGACCGACTCGACATCCACCCGCCCGTCGATCCCCTCGAGTTCCTCCTCGAGCTCACGCACGATCCGGTCGGTCTCTCCCAGTCGCGTCCCGAGCGGCGCCTCCACCTGGATGTAGGCGGTCGTGGGCGGGATGTCCTCGGGGAAGAACTCCACGCCGGGGTTGAATGCGCCGAACACCATCACGACGAGGACGAGCGACGCCCCGGCCGCGCCCATCATGCGCCACCGGTGACTCAGCGTCCAGCGCAGCACCACCTCGTACCGCTCGATGAAGCGCGGCAGCCCCCTGGTCATCAGCCAATGCCCGGCCGGGTGCCCCACGTAGTGGTGCAGCGCGTACACGGCCACGCCGGTGGCCACGAACAGCACGGCGGTGAGCGGATTCACGAACATCAGGACGACACCGCTGAACCCCGTCGCTCCGATGAGCAGCTTCCGCATTCCAGGCGTCAGTCCGAGCGGCGCATCCTCCGTATCCAGCATCCGCGCGGCCAGCGTGGGGAGGATCACCAGCGCCACGAAGAGCGACGAACTCAGCGTGATGATCAGCGTGATCGGCAGGTACTTCATGAACTCGCCGGTGATGCCCGGCCAGAAGGTCATGGGGAAGAAGGCCGCGAGGGTCGTCGCGGTGGAGGCGATGATCGGCACGGCTACCTCGGCCGTGGCATACTTCGCCGCCCTCACCCGGTCGAACCGGCGTTCTCGGAAGCGGTAGATGTTCTCGATCACCACGATGGCGTTGTCCACCAGCATCCCCAGCGCGAGGATCAGGCTGAACAACACCACCATGTTCATCGAGAAGCCCACGAACCGGATGATCGAGAACGACACCAGCATCGACAGGGGAATCGCCAGCCCCACGAACGGGGCGGTGCGCACGCCCAGAACGAAGATGAGCACGGCCATGACCAGGATGAGTCCCGAGATGATGTTGTTCTCGAGGCTGCTCACCATACCCTGGATGTCTTCCGACACGTCGGACGTGATCTTCACGACGGTGCCCGGCGGGAAGTCGCGCTCCATGTCCGCGATCACCTCGCGCACGGCGTCGGCGGCCGCGATGATGTTCTCACCCGACCGCTTGATGATCGCGAGCGACATGACCGGGCTGCCGTCCAGGCGCGCCAGGCTCTCGCGCTCCTTGAACCCGAAGTCCACGGTGGCCACGTCCCGCACGTAGATCGGCCGCCCGTTCCGGGTGACGACCACGACATCGGCAATGGGCGCCGTCCCCTCGAACTCCCCGGGCACCCGCACCAGGTACTTCACGTCGCCCACGTCGATCGAGCCGCCCGGCACGGTCACGTTCTCGAAGCGGACCGCGTCGATCACGTCGTCGAACGTGACGTCGTAGAACTTGAGCTTGGCAAGGTCCACGTTGACCTGCACCTCGCGCTCGAGACCGCCCGCGATGCGGGCCTCGAGAACGCTGGGGATCTGCTCCAGCCGGTCCTGCATGTCCTCGGCCACTTCGCGCAGTCGGACTTCGCTGTAGTCACCCGCTATGTTCACCTGCATGATCGGGAAGTCGGAGAAGTTGATCTCGATGATCTCCGGTTCGTCGGCCGCCTGCGGCAGCTCGGGCTTCGCGATGTCCACCTTCTCGCGCACCCGCTGCAGCGCTTCGTTCATGTCCATCCCGGCCACGAACTCGATGCTGATCATCGAGTAGCTCTCGGTCGAGATCGACGTGATCGTCTTGATGTCGCCGATCGTGTGGAGCTCGTCTTCGAGTGGCTCGGTGATGAGCGTCTCGATGTCCGCCGGCGCCACCCCGGGATAGACCGTGTTGACGAGGATGAAGGGGACGACGATCTCCGGAGCCATCTCCTTGGGGACGCGGATGTAGGACATCAGCCCCATCAGGATCAGGATCAGCGTCATCACCATCACGCTCGTCGGATGGTCGATCGCGAACGAGGTGAGGCGGAACTCCTTGTACTTCTGCTTGTGCCGCGGGTCGGTGCCCGGCCCGGCCTCGAGGTGCGCTCCGCTCAGCCGGCTTGGATCCGCCGCGGACACCTTGCGGCGACCGCCGCTGTCGCCCGAGCCGGTGTCGCCCTTGCGGTCGGTCATCCCTCGCCTCCGACGCTGGCGACGACCCGGACGAAACTGCCGTCGTCCACCAACCGCCCACCCACCGTGATGAGTTGATCACCCACCGCCAACCCGGAGGTCACGACGGTGCGGTTCTCGAACGACGGACCCAGCATCACGGCCCGCGCTTCGGCCACCGGGTGGCCGTTCCGAGCGGCGACGATGAAGACCTGGTAGCCGCTCTCCGTCCGCACCACGACCTGCTGCGGCACCACGACGACATCGGTCAGCCGCTCGCGCTCCACCTGCACGTTCGCGACCATACGCGGCTTGATGAGGTTGCCGGGGTTCTGGAGCACGATCTCGATCGGGAACGTCCGGCTGCGCGGCTCCACGCTGGTGCCGACGAACTGGATGGTGCCGAAGAACTCGCGATCGCCGAGCGGGTCGAGCGTCACCCGGGCGCTGTCACCCCTATGGATGAACAGCGCGTAGCGCTCCGGCACGCCGCCCGTGATCTTCACCTGCCCCACCGAGACCACACGCGCCACGGGAGCGCCGGGGGTCACCATCTCGCCCACCTCGACGAACTTCTCATCGAAAATGCCGCTGACCGGCGCCTTGACCTCCGTTCGGGCGAGCCGGGCCTGGAGCATCTCCACCCGCGCCTCGGCTGCCGTCGCGTTCGACTGCGCCTGGAGGTATGCGATCTCGCTGCCGATGCCTTCCTCCTCCCACAGGCGCCTCTGCCGCGCGTGCTGCTCCCGGGCCACATCCGCCAGTGCCTCGGCCTCCCGCACCGACGCGCTCAGTACGGCGTCGTCGATCTTGGCGATCACCTGTCCCCGCCGGACCCGCGCCCCCTTCTCAACCAGGAAGCGCAGGATCGAGCCCGATTCCTCCGCAGATATCGTTACGTCGTACAGCGCCTCGACCTCACCCGTGATGCGGATGTAGTCCACGAAGGTGGACGGTGCGATGTGCTCGACCTCGACGTTCACGATGCGCGCGCCCGTGGTATCGGCCACGTCCGGCTCCTCGGCCTGCGCCTCCCCACCTTCCGAGGGTCGGCACCCCACGAGGCCGATGGTGAGACCCGCGAGGGCAACGAGCCCCATCGCCCACGTGCGCCGTCCGCTCCCCCGCCTCGACTCTATCTGCATGCTCCTGGTCTCCATTAGCTGTCTTCCTGCGGAAGGATCTCGTCCACTTCCGGCACGGTCCCCAACGCGAGGTCCAGCAGGGACCGCGCGCTCAGGTAGTCGAACACCGCCTGGGCGTACGCGAACTGCGACTGGCGCAGCGCACCCTCGGCATCGGTCATCTGCAGCTGCGAGCCGATGCCCTCACGGTACTCAGCGGTGGCGATCTCCCAGCCACGCTGGGCAGACCGAACGGCGAGGTTTTGTCCCGCCGCCCGCTGACGCGCCTCGAACACGGCGTCCCGCAGGGTGCGGATCTGGTTGACCGCCTCCTGCTCCGCCCGCTCGAGCAGGGTCTCCTGCTGCCGCACCATCGCCTCGGCCTCGTGTACCCGGGCGAAGCGGCTCCCCCCCTGAAAGATGGGGATCTCGAGCCGTAGCCCGGCGTTCGCGAAGCTCGTGCGCGACTCGCCGCCGGCACCGAAGAACTTCACCGGATCGTTCTGCTGTGCCATGATGTCGTAGTTGGAGAAGAATGAGAGCCTGGGATAGAACTCCGACTTCTCACCCGCCACGCGCGACTGCTCCAGGCTGACCGACGAGCGGAGCTGCCGCAGGTCGGTGCGCAGGTTGTACGCCAGCTCGAGGAGCCGCCCCTCATCCTGGATCTCTTCCTCCGCCGGTCCCGCCAGGCGCAGCAGCTCGGCGTTATAAACGTCGTTCGCGCTCGGGTTCTCGAGATCCATCCCGTTGAGGTCCCCCTCGATCTCGATCGGCAGCTTCGGGTCGAGTCCCATCTCCACCAGCAGCGACCGTTCGCCGGCCTCGACGGCGTTGCGCGCGCGCTGCAGATTGGCCGCGACGTTGGCGTACTCGACCTCGAGCCGCAGCACGTCGTAGCTGCCCACCAGCCCGGCCCGGTGTCGCGCGCGGGTCTCCTCCAGCGTCGCGCCCACCCGGGCCATGCTCTCCTCGACCAGCCGCAGCTGCTCCACCGACAGCAGCGCGTCGAAGTAGGCCTGGCGGATCGCCGACACCACCTGCTGCGCCGTGCCGCGGACCTCCTCCTCCTTGAGCGTGCGAAAGCGATTGGCCGCCCCGACACCCACCACGATGCCGTACTCGAACAGCGGCTGGCTGATCGTGAAGCTGGCGATCCAGTTGTTGTCAGACCCGATAGTGATGGGCCTGGGCTCTCCACCGGGATCGCTCGGATCCGGGAAGAAGAACTGCTGCTTGATCATGCTGCGTGAGTAGGACGCCGATGCGAAGATGTCCGGAAACGCACTGCCCCACGCATCCTTCACCTGCATGTTCGCAGCATCCAGTTGGTACTCCGCATTGGCCATCACGCGGCTGTTGGCCAAGCCCACCCGGACCGCCCGCTGCAGCCCGAATACCTCCACCGGTTTCTCCTCCTGGGCGGCGGCGGAACCTGCGGGGATGGCAACCGCGAGCAGCGCCGCGGCAGTCAAGAACACGTGCAATCGATTCACCTGTATCACCTCACTGTCCTCCCGACGCTAGCCTATCTTCGGCAGCCGCAGCCGTCGCGGCCGGCCCCATGATCCCCTCGCGCACCATCGGCCCGAACGCCTTGAACAGATCGAGCGGCGTGTGCGCCACGGCATCCTTGCCGAATTCCGGGCAGTGGTCGATCCGGCACGCCATGCTGATGGTCAACAGGCCG
>JAUVTI010000091.1 GCA_030601605.1 Gemmatimonadales bacterium | reverse complement strand
TCCTTCAAGACGGTGCTCGTGTGGCTCGCGGCGATGCTGCTGATTCTCACGTTCGTTCCGGGCATCCTGGGTTACCTCGACTCGCTCCCGGTGCGGGCGGTGGCATCCGTCCTCATCGCGATCTTCGCGTTCTTCTTCGTGACGGTGAGCTCGCGGATCGTCGGTCTCGTGGGAGTGACCTCCAATCCGACGTCCGGAATGGCCATCGCCACGCTGCTCGGCGTCAGCCTGGTGTTCTTCCTGGCCGGCTGGACCGACCTGGCGGGCAAGGCCACGGTCCTGATGGTCGGCACGGTCGTTTGCGTCGCCGCATCCATCGCGGGCGACACGTCGCAGGATCTCAAGACGGGCTTCGTTCTGGGTGCGACCCCGCGCCTGCAGCAGATCGGTGAGCTCGCCGGCGTGATCACGTCCGCCGGTGCGGTGGCATTCGTGATCATCCTGCTGAACAACAACGTAGAGGGCGGCCTCGGTGGAGCCGAGCTTCCCGCGCCGCAGGCCGTGCTCATGAAGCTGGTGATCGACGGCGTGCTGGATCAGAACCTGCCGTGGGCGCTGATCTTCATCGGTGTGGGCATCGGTACGATCGCGTCGTTCTTCAAGATCCCCGTGCTCGCCTTCGCCGTGGGCGTGTACCTGCCTCTCAGCACCATGGGCGCCGTGTTCATCGGCGGGCTCTCCCGCTGGCTGCTGACCCGCGACCAGAAGCCCGAGGTGGCCGAGCGTCGCCGCGAGCGGGGTGTGCTGTTTGGGTCCGGTCTTGTGGGTGGCGGCGGGCTCACAGGCGTCGTGCTGGCCATGTGGGTCGCGGTTCGCGGCGGCAAGAGGATCACGGGGTGGCCGCTTCCCGTTCCTGAGCCGGTGGCGATGCTGCTGGCGGCGCTCACGATCGCGGCCATAGTCTGGATCCTCGTGCGGGTCGCCAAACACGACGAGTGATCCCGCTGTCGCTGGCTGAGTGGGCGTTGGCTGCCGCGGCGGTGACCGTGGGTGCCACGCTGCAGGGATCGATCGGGTTCGGCCTGGGGCTGATCGCCGTGCCCTTCCTGGTGCTGATCGACGAGCGCCTCATCCCCGGGCCGCTGTTGCTGGCGTCGGTCGCGCTCACGCTGCTGCTCACGCACCGGGAGTGGCGCTCGGTCCAGTTCAAGGATCTGGGGTGGGCGATATCGGGGCGCGTTCTGGGGATCGCACTCGCCGTCCTGGCGCTCACCAGCATGCCGCGGGATCGGATCGGCCTCGCGTTCGGGGTACTGATCCTGCTCATGGTTGCGCTCAGCGCCTCCGGGCTGCATCTGGCGCCGACGAGGCGCGTGCTCTTCGGTGCGGGCACACTGTCCGGTTTCAGCGGCACGGCCGTGTCCATCGGCGGGCCACCGATGGCGCTCGTGTACCAGCGGGAATCTGGTGCGAGGCTCCGGGGCACACTGTCCGCGTTCTTCGTTGTGGGAGTGTCGATGTCCGTCGTGGGGCTGAGCCTCGCCGGGCGCTTCGGCCGAGAAGAGCTGCTGCTGGCCTTTGCGCTCCTTCCGGGCATCCTGCTGGGGTATTTGATTTCCCGTCACACGGCGCGGTTGCTGGACCGGGGGCATACGCGGACCGTGGTGCTCGTGGTGTCGGCGGTGGCAGGCGTCGTGGTGATCCTGAAACAACTGTGGAGATAGAGTCATGCTGAGAGGCATCGCTTCGTTCGCGCTGGTCCTCGTTGCGACTTTCGTGGTCACGGCACAGGCGGCGGCGCAGGGCAGCCATCCGTTCACGGTTCACGACCTGGTGGCCATGGACCGTATCGGCGACTGGCAGGTGAGTCCCGACGCGGAGCTGATCGTGTTCGTGCGGAGCTCGCTCGATCTGGAGGCCAACCGGCGCCGCAGCGACCTGTGGCTGGTCCACACGGACGGCACGGGACTGCGGCAGCTGACCACCGATCCGGCGAGCGACTTCAATCCGCGCTGGTCCCCCAACGGCGAGTCGATCTGGTTCCTCTCGACCCGCTCCGGCAGCTCGCAGGTGTGGCGCATTCCGGTGCAGGGAGGCGAGGCGCAGCAGGTGAGCGATCTGCCGCTCGGAGTGGGCAACCTGACGCTGGCGCCGAGCGGCTCGCAGCTGGCGTTCACCATGGAGGTGTTCCCCGACTGCACGAGCCTCGAGTGCACCGTGTCCCGGCTGCATGATCGGGAACAGTTGGCAACGTCCGGCGTGCTGTTCGAGAGGATCTTCATCCGGCACTGGGACACCTGGAAGGACGGGCGCCGCTCCCACCTGTTCGTGATGCCGGCGGGCGGGGGTGAGGCAGTGGACGTGACGCCGGGGATGGATGCCGACACTCCGTCGAAGCCGTTCGGGGGCGCGGAGGAGTTCACCTTCACGCCGGACAGCCGCTCGCTCGTCTTCACCGCTCGGGTTGCCGGCAACGAGGAGCCCTGGTCCACCGACTTCGATCTCTATGTGGTCCCCATCGACGGCTCGGCCGCGCCCCGATTGCTGACTACGGACAACCGGGCTTGGGATACCGGCCCCGTGTTCTCACCCGACGGCCGCGCGCTCGCCTGGCTCGCCATGGAGCGGCCCGGATTCGAGTCCGACCGGTTCCGTGTGATGACCATGCGCTGGCCTGACGGAGAGCCCAGGGTGCTGACCGAGGACTGGGATCGCTCGCCGGGAGGAGTGGTGTGGTCACCCGACGGGCAGGCGCTGCTCGCGACCGCCAGCAACCTGGGGCAGGTATCCCTGTTCGTCATCGACGCCAGGCGTGGCGAGGTGCGACTCCTGTTCGAGGGCGGGCACGTCCGCGGACCGGCGTTCGCGCGCGGCCGCATCGTGTTCGGGAGGGATCACCTGCAGTCGCCTGTCGAGCTGTACTCCATACGTCCAGATGGCGGCGGCCTCCGGGCCATCACCGGCATCAACGCGGACCGCCTCGCGGGAATCGCGTTCGGCGAGCCGGAGCAGTTCTCGTTCGCCGGCTGGAACGACGAGACCGTGTACGGCTGGATGGTGAAGCCGGCCAACTTCGATCCGTCGCAGCGCTACCCCGTCGCCTTCCTCATCCATGGCGGACCCCAGGGCTCCTTCGACAACGACTTCCACTACCGCTGGAACCCGCAGATCTATACGGCCGCCGGCTACGCGGCGGTGATGATCGACTTCCACGGATCGACCGGCTACGGGCAGGCTTTCACGGACGCGATCTCCGGGGACTACGGCGGGAAGCCGCTCGAGGATCTCCAGAAGGGGCTGGCCGCGGCGCTGGAGCGCTATCCCTGGATGGACGGGGAGCGGGTGTGCGCGCTGGGCGCATCCTACGGCGGGTACATGGTCAACTGGATCGCGGGGAACTGGCCCGACCGGTTCGACTGCTTGGTGAACCACGACGGCATCTTCGACGAGCGGATGATGTACTACGCAACCGAGGAGCTGTGGTTCCCCGAGTGGGACATGGGCGGACCGTACTGGCTGAACCCGGAGGGGTACGAGAAGGACAACCCCGCCAACCACGTGGACAGGTGGCAGACGCCCCTGCTCGTGATCCACGGCGGATTGGACTACCGCATCCCGCTGGAGCAGGGGATTGCCACGTTTACCGCGCTGCAGCGAAAGGGTATCCCCAGCCAGTTCCTGTACTATCCGGACGAGAACCACTGGGTCCTGAGCCCCGCGAACAGCATCCAGTGGCACGAGACGGTGCTTGCGTGGATGGCGAGGTGGACGGGAGAGTAGGCGCTGAGGTCACCGGATCTCGAACGTTCGAAGCCCGGTAGCGACAGACTGATCGGGGCCGCCGTACTCGGCGGCCCCTCTTGCGTTGCGGAACTCCTGGGTTTCCGGTTCCGTTTCCGTAGGTACCGGAGCCGGTGCGCCGCTCAGCGCAGGAATATCCGATTGCTGCCCATCAGCCGGTTGGTGGCACTGAGGACCGCCCGAACGGCGGCGGCGGCGGGCTCGCCTTCGATGACCGTCGAGCCCACAACGCGCTGGGCGTGATCGCTGAATCGGGATGCCAATGAGACAACGACCACTACGGTGTCGAAAGCCTTGATCGTCGTGATCCCCTGGAGCTCGAGGGTGACTCGGTTGTCGACTGCCAGCTCCAGCGCCTGGGAGGTGGCCTCGGCAGCGCAGCGGAGCACGCCGATCTCGGAGCTCACGCCCTCGGCGGTGCCCCTGAACACGCTGCCCCCGGCCTCCCACGCGAGATGCACCTTGGCAGTGCAGCGGCCGTTGGGCAGCTTCTCGAGGTCGAGGTTCTCGAACCGTATGCGGGCGTTGGGGTCGTTCTCAGGCAAGAGGCAGATCACCGAGTGAGGTCCGCGATGAACCCAAGATATCACCCGGGGCGGCAGCCCGGAACACGGCGTGCGAATGGCCCCACGAACTGACGCAGGGCCCTCCGACTGGATGACCCTGGACTTGGGGCGTCTGACTTCGGCTCTGGCCGACCGCTACCGGATCGAGCGGGAGGTTGGAAGGGGTGGGATGGCGACCGTCTATCTCGCCGAGGACCGCAAGCACGGGCGCAGAGTGGCCGTCAAGGTCCTGCGACCGACGGTGGCGGCTGCGATAGGGCCCGAGCGGTTCCTGCGGGAGATCGACATCGCGGCCCAGCTGGCCCACCCGCACATCCTGCCGCTTTACGACTCGGGATACGCAGACGGCTTCTGCTACTATGTGATGCCGTTCGTCGATGGCGAGACGCTGCGCGACCTGATGAATCGGGAGAAGCAGGTTCCGGTCGAGGACGTGCTCCGTGTCGTCCACCAGGTGGCCGGCGCCCTGGCGCACGCGCACCGGCAGCACTACGTGCACCGCGACATCAAGCCGGAGAACGTTCTGATCTCCGAAGGACATGCGCTGGTCGCCGACTTCGGGATCGGCAAGGCGGTGTGTGACGTGTGTGAGGACGACCACGTCACCGTGGCCGGCACCCCCATCGGCACTCCGGCCTACATGAGTCCGGAGCAATCGATGGGAGAGGAGGTGGACGCCCGTAGCGACATCTACAGCCTGGCCTGTGTGGTTTACGAGATGCTGACGGGGGAGCCTCCGTTCCAGGCTCCGAGCGCGCAGGCGGTTCTGATGAAGCACGTGGTGGATGCCGTTCCTTCGGCGCGGGATCTCAACCCCGCGGTGCCGGCGTACCTGGATCAGGCGCTGCGGCGTGCTCTGTCCAAGGAGCGGGAGGATCGGTACCCGAGCGTCACCGAGTTCGCTGAGGCGTTGGGCACGCTGAGCCCGGCGGCGGTCAGCGTGACGCGCCCCGTGGAGGCCTCCCCGGCCCGCCGGGAGCCGCAGCGGCCGTGGCGACTTCTGGCTGTGGGGGCCCTGGTTGGCGTGTTGGCGGTCCTCTCCGGTTGGTGGTTGTTGAGCGGTCCCGCGCGAGGCACCCACATCGGCTCCCTCGCGGTGCTCCCCCTGGCCAACGTTTCCGGCGACGCCGGACAGCGCGCGTTCGTGGATGGTCTGCACGACGCCCTGATAGCCGAGGTGGCCCAGATCCCTGGCCTCACGGTCATCTCCCGCACCTCCGTGCTGCGCTATCGGGACACGGAGCTTCCCGCGTCCGAGATCGCGGACGAGCTCGGCGTGGACGCGCTGCTGGAGGGATCGGTGCTCCGCCATGGCGACAGCGTACGCATCACGGCGCAGCTGATCGGCCTGGCGCCGGAGCGCCATCTCTGGAGCGGGAGGTACGATCGTGACGTCGGCGATGTGCTCGCAGTCCACGCGGAGGTAGCGCGGGCCATAGGGAGCGAGGTTCGGAGCGAGGTCGCCCCCGAACGGGAGACAGCGCCCGCTCGGGCCCGCCAGGTGGATCCGGCGGTCGTAGACGCCTACCTGGAGGGCCGATTCCAGGCCTCACGGGGAACGGTGGAGGGCTTCCGCCTTGCGATGCGGTCCTTCGAGCAAGCGATAACCATGGACCCCGAGTTCGCACCGGCGTACTCGGCAATCGCGCTCTCGATCCATCTGCTGGGGTTCTACGGGGGACTGCCGCGCCGCGTCGCGGAGCCGCGGGCCAAGGTGATGGCCCAACGCGCGCTGACCCTGGATGACGGGCAGGCCGAGGCCCGTGCGGTGCTCGCTGGAATCCGCGCCATGTGGGAATGGGACTTCGAGGGAGCGGGACGCGATTACGAGTTGGCGGTTGCGCTCGACCCGAGCTCTCCGGTGGCAAGGCAGTGGCACGCGTACTACCTCACTTCGATGGGGCGGCACGACGAAGCCGTAGCCGAAGCGCTGCGCGGTGTGGACCTCGACCCGTTCAACCCTACTGCGCGCGTGGTGCTCGCCGACCAGCTGGTGCATGCGCGCCGTTTCCGCGAGGCCATCGTGGAGCTGGAGCGCGTGCTGGAGCAGGATCCGACGCGACTGCGGGCGAGCTTGCTGCTCGAGGACGCCTACGCCCTCACCGGGAATCACGAGTTGGCGGTGTCCGTCCGCGCAGCACAGCTTGCGACATCGGGCGCCGACAAGGCGGAGCTCGAACGGGCCTGGGCCGCGGCGGGCGCCGCAGGTTACTGGCGCTGGCGGCTGGCGGAGCTGGAGCGGGCCGTGGGCCGCCGTTACGTCCCACCGAGTGAGTTTGCCAGAGCGTACGCGGCGCTGGGCCAGCGCGACCTGGCGTTGGAGTGGCTGGAGCGGGCCTACAGGGAGCGGGACCAGATGGAGCTGCTCCAGGTGTCACCCTACTACGACGCGCTGCGGTCGGATCCCAGGTTCCAGCGACTGGTGAAGCGCGTGGGCCTGCCGGGCTGACTCGGCGCCATGGCACACGACACGCAGTGGGCTCAACCGTAGGTCACTCGGTCGCTGGTCGCTTCCTGGTCCAGTACATCAACGCCGCGCAGTCGTACAGGGCGTGCGCCAGTATCGGAACGAGCAGGTTGCCAGAGTAGATCGCCAGCGCGCCCAGATACACCCCCAGCGCTCCCGCCAGGATGGCGTACGCCGGCGTGATCAGATGCGCCAGCCCGAACAGCAGGCTCGCCAGCGCCAGTCCGGTCAGGGGTCCCAACCACCCCGCGAGTGCCCCCTGAAGCACCCCCCTGAACAGAGCTTCCTCCCCCAGGCCCGCGGCCAGGGCAACCGCCGCCAGCTGCAGGGGAGTGCTTCCGGCAAAGAGCGGAACGACGGTGTGCTCGATCTCGTGGTTGAGCCGCCTGATCGGCGCCCAGGTCGTGCGGACGAGCCACCACATGAGAAGGAGCGGCGGCGCCGTCGCCAGCACGCCCCACCCGGCCGCCTGCCACGTCAGTCGCAGCGTGGCCAGCGCGGGCGTGTCGAGCAGCCATCCGAGGCCCAGGGCCAGGACGAGCAGGCCGCCCTCGAACACTATTGCGAGCGGGACGATCGCGCGCGGCGTGGCGCCGGTATCGGACACCCTCCCAGGGTAGCGCCGTCTGGTCCGGTACGGAAGCGAGCGGGCTTGCGGGCGGCGAGGCCGGGCAAGAGACTGTGGGGGCCCACTAACGAGGAGCGGGTGCGTGCGGACCATTGCGACTGCGCTTTTCCTGGCGGCGATGCCGCTGTCGGAAGCGGCGGCTCAGCAAGGTGCCGCTGACTCCACTCGGGGCGCGGCCGCGGCGCCTCTGTTCTCGGGCCAGGAGGTGCTGGAGCTCCGTCTCGAGGCACC
>JAUVTI010000166.1 GCA_030601605.1 Gemmatimonadales bacterium | reverse complement strand
TGATCAGGCGCGTCAGCTTCCGCGCCACTACTCGTTGTCGTCTTCCGGATCGTAGGAGAACTTCTGGCCGCCCACCGACGCCTCGTACATCAGACCGCCCTTGGCGATCGTGACGATGGCCACGCCTCCGCTCTAGGAGCTGTCGCCGGAAGCGCCGGCCGTGATCGCCACGGCGGAGGCCTGGGCCGAGAGCTCGAAGTTGCCGCGCTTGAAGTCCTCGAGCGCCGTCTCGTCCTTGAAGAACACCGCCTCGCGGTAGGCCTGACCGCCGAGCTGGAACCCGATCGTCACCTGCGTGAGCTTGGTGCGACCGACCAGCCGGCCCTGCTCGTAGACCCAGCCGCTCCCACGCGCCCCGCCGATACCGATCGCGCCCTTCCCCACGGACGGGAAGACAGCGTACCCATATGCGTTGTCGAACCACCACTGGGTGCTGGCGTCCGCCTCGACGAAATCGGCAATCGCCTCTTCGACGTCATCCTGGGCCTGCACCGCCGTCGGGCAGATCAGGCTGAGGGCCACAGCGCACGCCATCAGGGGACCGAGCTTCCGCATTCCAGTATTCCTCAGGTTGAAGAGTCGCGCTGAATCTAATGTGGAGTCCAATGGGTCCGATACCACTGGAGCAACAGCACCTCGCTGGTGGATGGTGGGAAGACGCAGAACCGCGCCGTCGGTACCGAATGCCCGACGACGCGGTCCGTGACCTGCGCAACCTGGTGCGATCGCCCTACGGCGCTCGATCAGAGGCGCAGATCGCGATTCGGTCCTGGACTAGCTACCGATTCGGCGATCGCTTGCCCATACCAGGTTGCGCTCCGGTTTCTGACTGGACAATGGACCACCTCCTCTCTAAGGGTTCACGAATCGGGCGAGACACTTGCATACTACAACACGAGGTCACCCTGGCAAGTTTTGCCTGAGCCATGACGACGCCCGAACCCACGCCCCGAATCCTCCTGGCCGACGCCGACGCGTTCTACGCGCAGGTGGCGCGGCTGATCGATCCCGCGGGCGCCGGCCGGGCTGAGCTGCTGCTCGTGGGAGGGTCGGCGAGCGGCAGGGGCGTCGTGACCTCGGCGTCGTACGCGGCCCGCAAGTTCGGAGTGCGCTCCGGCATGCCGACGGCTACGGCCCTCAGGCTCTGCCCCGATGCCACCGTCGTCGGTGTGCCGCGCCGCGCCTGCAGTGACCGCAGCAAGGCGATCGTGCGGGTGCTGGAGAACTTCACGCCGGTGGTCGAGCCCGCGTCCATCGACGAGATGTACCTCGACATGACCGGCACCGAAGGGCTCTACGGCGGAGAGGCGCTCGATGCCACGGCTTCCCGCATCCGGCGGGCCGTGCTCGATGAGACCGAGATCGCGGTTTCGATCGGTGGCGGCACGACGCGGCTGGTCGCAAAGCTCGCCGCAAAGCGGGCCAAGCCTCACCGCGCTCCGGAGGCCGGTGGAGTGTTCATCGTGCCCCCGGGTGAGGAGGGCGCGTTCCTCGAGACCTTCCAGCTCGCCGAGATCCCCGGCATCGGTCCGCGGTTCCAGGAGCGGCTCGCGGCCCTGGGCCTCGTCTCGGTCACGGATGCACTGCAGCACGAGACGCGCACGCTGCAACAGTGGCTCGGCGAGCGCACCGGCAGCTGGCTGTACCGGCGCATCCGCGGCGTCGACTCCACGCCCGTCGAGCAGCGGGAGCGCGCCAAGTCGCTCAGCCGCGACGAGACGTTCGCCGTGGACCTGGATGAGGACCGCGATCTGGTGCGCGAGCTGTTGCGGTTGGCCGACAGGGCATCGGGCGACTTGAGGCGGCACCGCTGGGCGGCTCGCACGATCACCGTGAAGATCCGAGACCGCGACTTCAAGACGCGGCAGAAGAGCCTCACTCTCGACGAGCCGGTGATCTCCGATCGGGTGATCGCGTCCGTCTCGCGGGCGCTGCTCGAGCAGCTGCGAGCGAAGCGGCGCGTGCCGGCGCGGCTGCTCGGGGTCTCGCTCTCCAACCTCACCCCGCAGGAGGAGGTGGACCAGCTCTCGCTGTTCGAAGAGGAGGGACCCGAGACGGGACGCGACCGCGCGTTGGCGCGTGCCATCGACCGCGTGCGGGAGAAGTACGGGCGGAGCTCGCTGGGGCGCGGGTCGGAGCAGGACTGGTTCTAGCGCGGCGGCGACGCGCCGTAGCGGATCCTCCTAACCCGTCTCCCACCACGCCACCTCGCCCTCGTGGCCGCACTGCTGGCACACGGCTTTGGTTGCGCCGGCTGCGAGCCGCACGCGGTGGCCCGACCGTGGACACACACCATACATCCGTCCGCGATCCGCGGCGCTTCCCAGCGCCGGGTTTGGCTCATCGCTACCGCGATACACCACCGTGAACCGCGACGTGAGCTGATCTCGGACCTCGACCACATTGTCGCGCACTACCGCGCGACTGCCTTCCACGTCGAGCACCAGCCGATTCGGCTGCTCGTCTCCCACAATCCTGTACCACGCCCCTTGCCGCAGCCGGGGCCGGCTGGAGGCTCGGGAGATGGCCCAGGCGCGGGCCCAACCCTGGTTCTTTGGCATTCGAGGGAGCCTCTGTTTGGAGACCGTACTGCGGTGTGAGCGGTTACTCACAAGTTGGGGTTGGGGCTGCGCGCTCACCGTGATGGGCATTACAGGAGTCGGCACGCGGCGCTAGACGATCGTAGCGGGTGCCGCTACAGCGCCAGTGTGAGACCAATGACGAGCGCGCAGGCAGGCGTCAGCAGTACGATCTCCGGCAGCAACCCATCCCACACCTCTCGCACCGATCGGCACGAGCCCCACTCCGTCGTCTGGTCGATGATCGGCCGTTGGGAGATCCACCGCCGCCCGTGGATGGGCCAGAAGATGCCGATGCCATACCCGCGCTCTCCCAGTGTGGGGCCCGTCGTGACGACATCGAGAATGGGGTGTGCAATCAGCGCGGCCCACCAAGCGAGCGCGACGCGTCGGTCCACGGGGAGCGGCACGAGCATGACGGCAGCGACGCCAACCGCACCGAGCAGCCCGATGAGAATCAGGGAGTGCGACCAGTTGCGGTGGTAGCGAGGTCCCCTGAGCCCCAGCCACTCGAGCACGAGGTCCAGGTCGGGGAGCCCGCTGGCAATGACGGCGCCGACCCACAACTCGGGGCCGCGCGGGGCGCCCGTGATCCGCGCGACGACCGCAGCCGACGCCAGACCGACCAGAGCGTGTCCGACCGGGGACGCCACCGGCTCCTCAGTAGTCCGACAGCCGCGCCACCAGCTCCGTCAGCCGTTCCCGATACGCCTCGTACTCGTCGTCCTGGACCCCGTGCATTCCGCCCCGCTCGGGATCGTGCTGCAGCAGGTCGATGAGCTCGGCTACCTGCGGATCGGCGACATCTCCAAGTTCCTCGATGAACGCATCAACGGTTACGCGCCGCTCGTACAGGGCGAGCGTGAGCGCAGCAACGCGCTGGCGTTCGGAGTCGGAGAGGTGAGTGGCCATCTGTTTCGGGCGGTGCTCGCGACGACTGGGTCCGTGGAGGGTCCGTCGGTCACCTATTTCGAAGATGTAGCGTCCCCGCGGGCGTCGCCAGGCCTCGCGGGGCTACCAGAGGGTCACTGCGGATCGTACACCCGGCGGAACATGATTGGTTCGCCCCGGCCCGTCTCCAGACTGACGACGACGTACAGTTGGTCTGTCATGGATGAGAGGAAGTACTCCTCGGTAACCTTCGTCCCCCCGTCGAACTTCCGCTCCACCTCGAGGAAGCGGCCCTCCCACCTGGCGCGGATCTCCACTTCGCCGCCCCAGGCCGTCTCCTGCTCGAGCTTCCTGTTGTCACTGCGGAGGGCGAGCTCGGATCCGTCGCCGTAGGAGAACGTGATCCCGGCATCGGTCTGGGACAGTGTGAAGCTGCTGCGGGCCTGAAGCGTGGCCTGCATCGCGCGCCTCATCTGCTCTCTGTGATCTCCGTCTCCCTCCCCGTCGGGCCGTTGGCCACCGGCTCGCCCACCCTTGCGGCCTCCGGGAGACGCGCCGGAGCGCCCGCCGGGCCTGCTCCCGCCGGCCTGCGCCATCAGCTCCTCCATCTGGGCCCGCGGGTCGTCGCTTGCGTCTGCGTTGAGCACCCACGTGCCGGAAAGGTCCGGCACCGCCGGCGCGACGGCCGTGTCCTGCGTCGACGAGCTCGAGCCGCAGCCAACGACGAAGCCCACGATCAGCGCCGTCTTCATGTGTCTGCCCACAACCATGTCTCCTCGATTCCCCACGCCGCGGTCCGCGGCTCTTGGTGAGTGATAGACGGGCAGAGGCAGGGAAGTGTTAAGCGGCCCCGCTTGCCGCAGACGAGCCCCGGGCGGTACCCTATCCCCGGCCATGCCCTCGACCCTGCAGCTCGCTCTCACCCTCGCGGTCGCCATCTCGGCGCTGCTCGCGATCCGGGCACGCTACATCGGGCCGGGCGGGCGGCGGCAGGTGTACCTGTTCAAGCCGCTCACCACCACCCTGATCCTGGCGCTGGCAGTCCTCACACCGAGCGCAGCTCCACGGTACCAGTTCGCCGTTGGCGTGGGCCTGGCGCCGTCCCTGGCGGGCGACGTGTTCCCGATGCTCCCCAGGGACCGTTTCCTGCCCGGCCTAGTGA
>JAUVTI010000190.1 GCA_030601605.1 Gemmatimonadales bacterium | reverse complement strand
CAGCGCCTGCCGGATGGCGCTCACCACGACGGCCCGCGGGGCCAGGTCGGTGACGCCGGCGGCCTCGCATTCGGCCAGGAGCGCGTTCACGGCGGGGAGCTTGCGGCGGGGATCGCTCACGTCGAATCCTCGGGAACGGGCACCTGGGAAGTATCCGCCTCAGCGGGCGCCCTCGTCGAGTCGTCTGGCGCCGGTACTCGAGTCGTGTCGGGCGGCTCCGGTTCCGGGATGATCAACACGGCTCGTGACTCGCCCGTGGCTCCGGCTATCCCCTGCGCCTCGGCTTCCACCAGGTAGCGGGCGCCGGGCGCGAGCGGCTCCAGGAGCCTGAAGTACCATCGGTTGGCGAGCACCGGGCGCTCGTCCATGAGGCGCTCTGCCCGCGTAGTATCCGGCACCTGCGCGCTGTCCAGGGCCGCTGCGATTTCCGGGCGGCCCCGTCGGGGACGGAGTCTGGCCGCCGAATCGGGAGCGGCCGCCGCCGAGTCGGGCCCCGCTTGCTCCGCCGCGATCGAGTCGGCCACTGCGCGCTCGGCCGCGCGCACCGAGTCGTACGCGGCCTTCTCCCACAGCACGTGCACGGTGACTTCCGCCGTGTCGGGCAGGAGCCACACCCTGACCGCGCCCAGGTCGGGTGCGACAGGGGCCAGCATCTGGTTGAACTCGATCTCGGCCGTCAGGCTGTCGGACGGGTCGACGCCGCGGATCTGGGGTCCCACCGTGTCGGGCGTGAACGTCCAGAAGATGTGGGAAGCGGTCGAGTCGAGCACGACCGAAACCGAGTCGAAGGCCTCGCGCCGGTCGCGCCGGTTGCTCGAGTTGTTGTCGATCGTGGCGTACAGCGTGTAGGTGCCGCGCGGTACCTGCGTGAGAGAGAACTCCCCGCTCGAGTCCGCGTGCGTCACGTAGACCAGGGAGTCGGGCAGCAGCACCGCCTCTACGAGTGCGTTCAGTCCGGGCCGACCGGCCTCCCAGTCGATCACCACGCCATCGATCCGGGTGTCGGGGATCTCACCGCCCGTGGAGAAGACGAGCGAGAGTCCCTCTTCCATCCGGTTGTTGCGCAGATCGGTGATTCCCGGAGCCAGCACGACGTGGTAGACGATGCCGGGGCGCCACCCGTCGTGGGGCTCGACGGTGATCCGGCTGCGCTTCCACTGGATCCGCAGCTGCTCGGGGCGGGGTGAGACTTCGATCAGCTTGTCGAGCCCACCGCCCGAGTTCTCCGCGATCACCTCGTCGAACTGAATTTCCACCGCGTCGTCGAAGTCCGGCACGACGGCGCCGGAGTCGGGCCGTACGCTCACTATGGTGGGCGCAGCGAAGTCGGGCGGCCCTCCCGGCGGTTGCTGAATGACCGCGCAGGCGGTGCAGAGCGCCGTTAGCAGCCCAAGACGCGCAGCTTTTCGGCGAGTGCATCGTGCTGCTCGCGCCACGACCGCTCCTTTTCCCGTTCGCGCTCCACTACTTCGGCGGGCGCGCGGCTCACGAACTTCTCGTTGGCCAGCTTGGCGGCCACACTGATGAGCTGCCTGTCCATTCGTTCCAGCTCACCCGTGAGCCGCTCGCACTCCCTTGCTACGTCGATTGCGTCGCCCAGGGGGACGAACACCGTGGAGCCATCGGGCAGCACTTGATGTGCGCCCGCCTCCTGCGGGGGGTCCTCGGTTGCGAGCCGCGACAGCTTCGCCAGCCGCTCGATGGTGCGCTGCTCGGCGTTGAACGCCTGCAGCGCGTCCGGGTTGGCCGGTCCCACGAAGGCGCGGACCTCCGTGCCGGGCGCCACTCCGTACTCGGCTCGAACCGTGCGGATCGCGCCCACCAGGGCCCGGACCCGGTCGAACTGCTGCTCCGCCTCTGCGTCCAGGAGCGCCTCGTTCGGGGTGGGCCAGGCGGCGCTGGCCAGCAGCGGCTCGCGCTCGCCCGGCAGGTGTCCCCACAGCTCCTCGGTGATGAACGGCATGATCGGATGCAGCAGCCGGAGCGCGACCTCGAGCACGTAGACCGCGACCGCACCTGCGAGCTCGCCGCCCGGTGCGGAGCCGTACAGGCGCGGCTTGATCTGCTCGAGATACCAGTCGGCCAGCTCGTCCCAGATGAAATGGTAGACCAGGCTCGCCGCATCGTTGAGGCGGAAGCGCCGGAGTGCCTCGGTGGCATCGGCGATCGCTCGCTGGCTGCGCGACAGGATCCAGCGGTCGGCCAGCTCCATCTGCGCCGGGTCCAGCTCGTCGACGGTGCTCACGCGCTCCGGCAGGGCCGAGAGCAGCAGGCGGCCGATGTTCCACAGCTTGTTGGCGAAGTTGCGCCCGGCCGCGAACGCGTCGTCCATCTGCTCGCGGTCCATGATGACGTCCGTGCCCGCCGCGGCGCCGGACACCAGCGTGTAGCGCAGCGCGTCGGCGCCGTAGCGCTCGACGGCGTCGAGCGGGTCGATTCCGTTCCCGAGCGACTTCGAGAATGCACGGTGCTGCGGATCGCGAACGACGCCGTTGAGGTACACGGTCTCGAACGGACGGTCGCCCATGAAGTGGTAGCCCGCCATCACCATGCGGGCGACCCAGAAGAAGATGATGTCCGGCGCCGTGACCAGAGTGTTGCCGGGGTAGAACGTCTCCACGTCCTCGGTTTTCTCGGGCCACCCCATCGTGGCGAAGGGCCACAGCCACGACGAGAACCAGGGGCCGAGCACGTCCGCGTCCTGCGGCACGGCCCCGCCGCACTTCTCGCAGGCCGCCGGAGCCTCCTCGGCCACGGTCACGTGGGCGCAGCCCTCACTCTCGCAGTACCACGCCGGTATCTGATGGCCCCACCAGAGCTGCCGCGAGATGTTCCAGTCGCGGATCTCGGTGAGCCAGTTCTCGTACACTTTGCCCCATCGCTCCGGCACGAAGCGCAGCCGCCCGTCGTGGTACGCCTTCAGCGCGGGCTCCGCCAGGGGCTTCATCCGCACGAACCACTGGTCCGAGAGGCGCGGCTCGACGATGGTGTGGCAGCGGTAGCAGTGGCGCACGGCGTGGCGGTACGGCTCGACCTTCTCGAGCAGGCCGGCCTGCTTCAGCAGCTCCACCGTCTTGGTGCGTGCCTCGTCGCGATCCAGCCCGCGGATCTCGGGCGGCACGCGCGGGTCGTCCACCATCCGCGCGCCTGCGTCGATCACGACCGGTGTCTCATACTCACCATCCAGTTCCCGCGCGATCTCGAAGTCGTTGGGATCGTGCGCCGGCGTCACCTTGAGCATCCCCGTGCCGAAGTCGCGCTCCACGTACGTCGTGGTCTCGATCGGGATCTCGATGTTGGCGAGCGGCAGCATCACGCGTCTTCCACGGAGGTGAGCGAACCGCTCGTCCTCTGGATGGTGCACGAGGCAGATGTCGCCGTACATGGTCTCGGGCCGCGTCGTGGCCACGGTGACGCCCTCCCGGCCGTCGCCGTCGGCGAACGGGTACGTGATGTAGTACAGGTGGTCGTCGCGTTCCCGGAACTCCGCCTCCTCGTCGGACAGCGATGTGTGGCAACGGGGACACCAGTGGATCACCCTGTAACCGCGGTAGAGGAGGCCCTCGTGGTAGAGCTGAACGAACACGTGCCGCACGGCGGCCGAGTACCCCTCGTCGAGCGTGAAGCGGATGCGCGTCCAATCGCACGAGCTGCCGATGGCTTTGAGCTGGCCCAGGATGGTGCTGCCGGTCTGGTGGACGTGCTCCCAGACGCGCTCCACGAACGCCTTGCGCCCCAGGTCATACCTGCTCTTGCCCTCAGCGGCCAGGGCACGCTCGACCACGTTCTGTGTGGCGATACCGGCGTGGTCGGTGCCGGGAAGCCACAGCGCCTCCCGGCCGCTCATCCGCTCGAACCGGATGAGCACGTCCTGCAACGTGTTGTTGAGCCCGTGCCCCATGTGCAGCACGGAAGTGACGTTGGGCGGGGGGACGTGCTCCCAGACGCGCTCCACGAA
>JAUVTI010000231.1 GCA_030601605.1 Gemmatimonadales bacterium | reverse complement strand
GGGCACGGCGCTGAGGGGAATGTGCGTGGTGGCGAGCACCACGCGGAGCTTGCCAGTGGTGAGCATCATGGCCACGTCCACGCCGCCGGCCAGCTCCGCCAACCACTCGGTGTGTCCGGGATACGCGTACCCGGCATCGTGCAGCGCGCGCTTTTCCACGGGGGCGGTGACGATGGCGTCCACGTCACCGGCGAGTGCCAGCTCGGCGGCCTTCTCCACGGCGAGGGCCGCGAGGCGACCGGCCTCTCTAGGGGGAAGGGGGAAGGGGGAAGGGGGAATGGTCTGCGCCGACGCAATCCCTTTTCCCATCGCGCCGATGCTGATTCTCTCAGCCGGAAGGTCGCGGATAAGCTCCTCCGGCCCGATGACGATGTAGTGCGCCTCGGCGGGGGGCTCGGACAACGTCTTGGCGACGATCTCCGGCCCTATCCCCCGCGGATCTCCCAGCGTCAGCGCGATCCGAGGGAGCACCACTCACCTACATGCGAATTTCGACGTAGGTCGCTTCCCTGAGAATCCGGATCAATCGATCCATTGCGTTCTGCTCCGCCAGCCGGCTGCGCAGCTGGTCACGCAGGTCCTCGAAGTTGAACTGTCCCTCGGGCCTCCGCTCCTGCACGATGATCACGGCGTACTTGGGCCGGCCGTCGCCCAGGTCCAGCGTAATCGGCCCGAGGATGTCACCGCTCTCCGCTCCCTCGAGCCAACTCTTGTATTCGTCGGGGAGCTGGTCCTCGGGGAAGTCCTCTACCAGCGGCTGCTCCTGCCCCGCATGGTCATGGTGCAGCGTGGCGAGCGAGTCATACGAGGCTCCATCCCGCAGGGCCTGCGCCACCTCGTCGGCCAGCGCACTGGCGCGCGCGCGGTCGGCCTCGGTGACCTCCGGCGCGATCAGTATGTGCCGCACCATCACCTCCGAGGGCTGCCGCCGTTCCACGAGGATTATGTGATAGCCGAACACCGTGAGCACCGGATCCGATATGGTGCCGGGCTCGATCCTGAACGCCACGCGCTCGAACGCGGGCACCAGACGACCGCGGCGCACCCAACCGAGGTTTCCGTCCTGGTCGCGAGAGCCCGGGTCGCTGGAGTAGGCCCGCGCCAACGAGCCGAAGTCGGCGTCGTTCTCGCGCAGCTCCAGCACCAGGCTGTCCGCCAGCGCCGCGGCGGCAGCGACGGCAGCGCTGTCGCCCTGGCTGCGCATCACTATCTGGCGGAAGGAGCTGGTAGCGGGCCGCGGCTGCTGCTGCGCCCTGCTCTCCTCGAAGAACTCCCGCAGCTCCTCTTCGGTCGGCGCGAGGGGAGCCAGCTCTCCCATGTCCCGCCGCATCTGGATGTACTTGCGGCGCAGCTGATCGCGCGCGGTCTGCTCGGTGAGCCAGCGCCGGTACTCCTCGATGGATCCGAAGCCCGCGGCCTGAAGCTGCCGCGTGAACTCGAACTCGGTCGTGAATTGCCCGCGCACCTGCTGCATCGCACGGTCAACTTCCTGTTGCACCTCCTGCGGGGTGACCACCACGGTGGTGTCCCGCTGCGCGGCCTGGACCAGGAGCTCCTGATCGATCAGCTGGCGCAGGATCTGCAGACGGAAGCTGTTCAGTCCCTCCGGGTCGGAGGGGACTTGCCCGCCCTGCTGCTGATAGACGTTCAGCTCCTCCTCGACCCGCGACTTCGGTATGACCGTGTTGCCGACCACGGCGGCAATTCCCTCCACCAGGACGAACGAGGAGTCCTGCGCGGCCGCCGGGGAGGCGACCGACGTCAGCAGCGCCGCGACGGCGATCGAGAGCAACCTACTGCGCATCGCCTTCACCCGCGGGAGCGGTATCGCTGGGCGCGGCAGCCGGCTGGAGTCCAACCGAATCGCCCTGCGGGAAGCGCCGCTCCATGCGCATGCGCTGCGCCCGCTCCACCGATTGGTCCAGGCCCGGCGAGGAAACGTCCCAATCCGATTCGGAGCGCAGGCGCTGCGCCAGGAACGCCGGCACGACTACCGCGGTCGGCGCCTTGGAGTCCATCAGGGCGATGAGGTACCTCTCCACCACGCTCTCCACAACCTGGTCCCGCTCATCCTCTGTGGTCGCCGCCGCCAGGGCCGTGTCCAGTCGCAACGCATTGCGCACGTTCTGAACCTCGCTCCTGAGCTGCTCCCTGTATCCGAGGAAGCTCGCCTCCGGCAACTCGGCCCCGGCCTCCCTGGCCGCTTCCACCAGCACCTCGTTGCGCACGAGCGAGCGCGTCAGCTCCATGAGCTGCTCGTTGTCGGCTATCGCAACCTGCGAAAACATCTGGGGCGGCAGCGCCTGCATCCACCGGACGAAGTCCGCCACGGTGAACTTCCCACCGCGATAGCTGCCGATCACCCTGTCGGACCCGAAGGCGCGGTAGGGCGCTTCGGCGGCCTCCCTCAGCGCCGCGGGCGCACCCTGGCGCACGTCGATTCTCCACTCCTCGACGATCTCCTCGAGGTACAGCGTGTCCATGACCTCGATCAGGTAGTCCTCGACCTCCAGCGTGAAGTCGTCGCGGATCTCGTCGAGCGGCGGCCGCCGGATTATGTGGAACCCGAACGCCGTCTCGGTCACCTCGGAGACCTCGCCCGGCTCGAGCGAGAACGCCACCGTCTCGAACTGCGGGACCGTCTCGCCATGAACGATTACGCCGAGGCTCCCGCCCCGCTCGCGCGCGCCGCGATCGTCGTTCAGCTGGTTTGCATCCTCCCAGGACCCGCCGAGCAGGAGCCGCTCCCGGATATCCTCGGCGCGCTCGCGAGCCGCCGCCTTCTCGGGCGGCGCCAGCGTCGGAGTCGTGGCGATCAGGAT
>JAUVTI010000096.1 GCA_030601605.1 Gemmatimonadales bacterium | reverse complement strand
CCCATGCCGATGTACAGCAGCACCTGCAAGGCCGGCCATCTGCGCAGCATGCTCACCTGAAACACGATTCCCAGCGCCGCGAGGCCCCAGATGATCCCGAACAAGGTCCAGCCCCAGGGACCGCGCAGGCTAACCAGAGTGAACGGCGTGTACGTCCCGGCAATCAGGAGGAAGATGGCCGAGTGGTCGATCGCCCTGAACACGGCCTTGGCGCGTGGAGCCTGAATGCTGTGATAAAGTGTGCTGGCGGTGTAGAGCACTACGAGCGTGGCGCCGTAGATGCTGCACGCCACCACGTGCCAGACGTTCCCCCTCAGCGCGGCGAACGTGGTGACGACCGCCAGTCCGGCGATCGCGAGCAGCCCGCCCACGCCGTGGGTGACGCTGTTGGCGATCTCTTCGCCGATAGAGAAGCGGGGAGCCGTGACTCGCGTCGTCATGACCCGCAATCTAACCGGCCCTCGAAGCCCGTCCCATTACTATTGATGACATGACCTCTGATGACATGACCTCTCGAACCACTACCGCAGTCCTGATCGAGCGCCACGGCCTGCCCAAGGTGCTGGTCGAGCGCGAGGTCCCGCTCCGCGACCCCGGGCCCGGCGAAGTGCACCTCGAGGTGCACACCGCAGGAGTGAACTTCGCCGATCTGTTCATGCGTGCGGGCCTGTACGACACCGTTCCGCCCCGACCCTACAGCCCCGGCTTCGAGGTGGCCGGCGAGATAGCGCGGGTGGGACCTGACGTGGAGGGCTGGCAGGAGGGTGACCGCGCGGTGGCGCTCATTCGCTACGGCGGATACGCCCACGACATCATCGTCTCCAAACGCAACCTGTTCCACTACCCGGACTCGCTCACGCCGATCGAGGCCGCCGCAACACCCGTCATCTTCCTCACTGCCTGGGTCGCCCTGTTCGGAGCGGCCAACGCCCGTGCGGGCGAGACCGCGCTCGTACTGACTGCCGGTGGTGGTGTGGGCTCGGCCGCGGTACAGCTGGCCGTGCACAAGGGGCTCAGGGTGGTGGGCACCGCAGGGACCGAACACAAGCGTTCGTTCGTAGTGAACGAGCTCGGAGCGGAGGCATGCTTCGACTCGCGTGGCAACTGGGAGCCGGACGTGCTCGAGTTGGTGGGTGACCGCGGTATAGACGTCGCGCTGGACGCGGTTGGCGGCAGCGCTACGCCCGCGTGCCGCCGGCTGCTCGCCCCGATGGGGCGGCTGGTGTTCTACGGCCTCAGCGACGCGATGCCCAAGCGCAAGCGGAACTGGCCGCGTGTTGCTCTCGCGTGGCTGCGCACCCGACCGCTCCATCCGCTCTCACTGATCCAGCAGAACATCGGCGTGTTCGGCATTCACCTGCTGCACCTGCAGTCGAGGGAGGACCTCCTCATCCCGGCGCTCGCCGAGATCTACCGCGGAGTCGAGGCGGGGGACTGGCGCCCGATCGTGGACAGGACCTTCGACCTGAACCGCGACGGCGCCGTGGAGGCGCACCGCTACATGCACGGGAGGAAGGACCTGGGGAAAGTGGTTCTCGTGAACCCGGAGGCCGCGACCTAGAACGAAAAGCCCGGCACCGCTTCCGCGATGCCGGGCTAAGACGCTTGTTGCGCGCCAGATGCGGTCTACTACCGTCTCCGCGCCGCGCCGCTCCTGGGCCTCACCGAGCGTCCCCGCCGCACCGGCCGCTTGGGCCGGTCCTCCGGCTGCAGCGGCGGAATGGACGGCTCGAATCCCGGCACTACCTCTCGCGGGAAGCTCCGGCCCATCAGCTTCTCGATGTCCCGCATCAGAAGCCACTCGTCGGGCGACATCAGCGTGAGCGCCACGCCCTCCGCGCCCGCCCGCGCCGTGCGTCCCACGCGGTGCACGTAGATCTCCGGGTCGTTCGGCACGTCGTAGTTGACGACCATGACGATGTTGTCCACGTCGATGCCGCGCGCAGCTACGTCGGTCGCCACCAGCACGCTGATCTTGCCGCTCTTGAACCGCTCCAGCGCCTTGTTGCGGTGCGCCTGCGTCTTGCCTCCGTGCAGCGCCGTCACCTCATTGCCCTCGCGACGCAGCTGGCGCGCGAGCCGCTCGGCACCGTGCTTGGTACGCGTGAATACGAGCGTGCGACCTTGGGGAAGGTCCTCCAGCAGCTTGGCAAGCGCGCCGCGCTTCTCACTCTTCTCCACCGCCACGAGCACGTGCTCCACACCCTCGGCTACCTCGGCGCGCCGGCCGATCTCGACGGCCGCGTGGTCCTTGAGGGCACGCTTTGCCAGACGGTCCACGTCGCCCGATCTCGTGGCCGAGAAGAACAGCGTCTGGCGCTCCTCGGGCAGCGCGTCGAGGATCTTCCTCACATCGGGCGCGAAGCCCATATCGAGCATCCGGTCCGCCTCGTCCAGCACCAACACTTCGAGCCCGGAGAAATCCGTGTTGCGACGACCCATGTGGTCGAGCAGGCGTCCAGGCGTGGCGACCACGATCGCGACGCCCTTCCTCAGAGCGCGCGTCTGTGGCTCCATGGCCACACCGCCATAGACAGCAACGGAGTCCAAGTTGGAGTGGCGGCCGTAAGCGCGCGCGCTCTCCAGTACCTGTTCGGCCAGCTCGCGCGTCGGAACCAGCACGAGCGCGCGGGTCCCCGGGCGCGGGTTCTCGTCCAGCCGCTGCAGGATCGGGAGCAGAAACGCCGCCGTCTTGCCCGTCCCGGTCTGGGCCGAGCCGATCAGGTCGCGGCCTGCCAGGCCCACGGGAATCGCTTCCATCTGAATCGGAGTGGGCTCCGTGTAGCCCCGCTCCGCGACAGCCTTCAAGAGTTCGGGCGCGAGGCCCAGTGATTCGAATGACATCTTTCTGATAACACTCCTCAGTTGGTAAATGCACGCATACCGGGTGACACCCGTGTCACCGGAACGCATTGCCTCTGATTGTCTGAACCAGGGGGATGAAGCGACGTGAGGTTGGTACGCCGGTACCCATCCTGAGCGGGGACCGTCCTACCGAAGTGAGAAGATGCCAGCTCGCGGTTCGACTTCGACGAGAAAGGTAGTCGGATTTGGGCGAAAAGCCAGTGTTGGGCCCAAAACCGGCGCCCTCCGTGGATCCTCTGCGGTTACCCCCGACCCTCCCCCTTGGCAGCCCCACCAATCCCGAGCATCTTACCAGTGATTCATCCACACCTGACGGAGCAACCCAAGATGCAGACAGGCAAGGACAAGATCCTGGTAACCGGCGCGACCGGACAGCAGGGCGGCGCCGTGGCGCGGGAGCTGTTGGCCGCCGGCCACGCAGTGCGCGCCATGACCCGCAAGCCGGACGGCGACGCCGCGCAGGCGTTGGCCGCGCTCGGAGCCGAGGTCGTTGCGGGTGACCTCGACGACACCACCTCGCTCGAAGCCGCACTCGCTGGAGTCTGGGGCGTGTTCGCCGTGCAGAACAGCTGGGAGGCCGGCATCGACGGCGAGGAGAAGCAGGGCAAGCGCATCGCCCAGCTCGCAAAGGACGCCGGCGTGCAGCACTTCGTGTACACGTCGGTCGGCGGCGCGGACCGCAAGACGGGAATCCCCCACTTCGACAACAAGTTCCGGATCGAAGAGAAGGTCCGCAGCCTGGGCTTCCCGTCTCACACGGTGCTGCGCCCGGTCTTCTTCATGGAGAACTTCCTGTCGCCGTGGTACAAGCCGGCCATCGACGATGGGAACCTCGCGATCAGCATGCCTCCCGACACGAAGCTGCAGATGATCGCCCTGGCCGACATCGGCAAGTACGGCCGCATGGCGTTCGAGCAGCACGACACGATGAACGGCAAGGCGATCGAGCTCGCGGGCGACGACGTGACGATGCCGCAGGCGGCCGAGATCATCGGCAAGGCCTCCGACAAGCCGATCTCCTTCTTCCAGGTCCCGATCGAGGAGGTACGGAAGTTCAGCGACGACTTCGCAACGATGTTCGAGTGGTTCGGTCGCGTGGGTTACGACACCGACATCCGGGGGAACGCCAAGGAGTACGGAATCGAGCCGACATCGCTCGAGGAGTGGGCAGCGAGCGCGTCCTGGAACTGAGTAGTGGGTGTAGCAACGCAAACGGGGCCGCCTCGAATGCTCGAGGCGGCCCCGCCTTACATCAGCGTCAGCTCAGGCCGACTTACTCCTCCATCTTGGTGACGTTCTCGGCCGCCGGGCCCTTCTGGCCCTGCACGACGTCGAACTCCACCTTCTCGCCCTCGCGCAGCGACTTGAAGCCGCCACCCTGAATGGCCGAGTGATGGACGAAGCAGTCCTTTTCGCCGTCCTCACGCGTGAGGAAGCCGAAGCCCTTGCTGTCGTTGAACCACTTCACGGTTCCTGTGACACGCATACCGTACTCCTTGGTGTTGTGTTGATGTTCGTCGGAGTCCGGACATGCCGCACATACCGATCGCTCATCAGCATTCGCGGTGAATCGCCCCCGCGTTGGGCTGCCGTTGGTGATCGGTCGAAACCGCCCCTTCGGCGTGGACAAAAAAACAAGGGAATCTGCGGCGTGCCAGATCCCCTTTGCAGTGTTCTCCGGTACTGTGGCGCGCCAAACCAGGCACGCCGAACGCGCGATGAAGGTAACCCCTTCCAGGACATTACGGTAGGGGGGGCAGGCAAGTCGAGCCCGCCCGGTCTGCTTCCGCCGTGAGGACCGAAGCGGTATCGTGGCTTCATGACCAAGCGTGACGCAGCCAGGCGTGCGACGCTCCTGGCGGGCATTCCTGCCGAGAACATGAACCTCTACCGGAAGATCCGATTCGTCGTGGGAGATCCGGCGGCGGTCATCGACGCCCCAGGCGCCAACGGAGACGTCACCACCACACTCATCATCCGCGACATCGAGCTTGCGCGCGCGAGGAAGCACGCGCGTGCCGACAGCTTCGCCTGCCCCGCCGACTTCGCGCCAGAAGGAGGCCTCTCGGGCGACCGCGAGACTGCCACGGCACAGTCCGTCGCCGAATTCCTGCGCCGCTCCGACATAGAGTCCGTCGTGGCCGACCGGTCGCTCCCCTTCATCTTCGCCCACTTCATTCACAAGGCCGGGATTCGGATCGAGTGCGATCCGGAGCTCGGAGTGATCGAGCGCCGCACCAAGGACGCCGATGAGATCGGCCACCTCCGCGAGTCGCAGCGTCTGACCGAAGAGGCCATTCGCATGGCGTGCGAGCTGATCGCGAATGCCGGCGCTTCGGCGGACGGCACGCTGCACGTCAACGGTCAACTCCTGACCTCGGAGCGAGTGCGCAGCGCCGTCGACCTGTTCCTCGTGGAGCGGGGATACCAGGCTCCGCCGAGCATCATCGCGGGCGGCGCCGATGGAGCGGACTGTCACAACATCGGATCCGGCCCTCTGCGCACGGGAGAGCCGGTCATCGTCGACATCTTCCCGCGCAATCGTGAGACGTTCTACTACGGGGACTGCACGCGCACGGTAGTGCATGGCGCGATCTCACCGGAGCTGGCCAGCATGCGCGACGCGGTTGCGGCGGCAAAGGCAGCCGCGATCGCCGCGGTGAGGCCGGGTGTGACGGGTGAGTCGATACACGAGGTCACCGCGCGGACCCTGAGGGGGCACGGCTACGAGGTGGGGAGGCCCAGCGAGGTCGCCGAGGACGCGTGCGCCATGGTCCACGGCACCGGGCACGGCGTCGGGCTGGAAGTGCACGAGCCGCCCCTGCTCGACCGGCTGGGACCGGAGCTGGTGGTGGGTGACGTGCTGACGATCGAGCCCGGGCTCTACCACCACCCGATCGGCGGCGTTCGGCTCGAGGACATGATCGTGGTTACGGAACACGGGTGTGAGAACTTCAACGCGCTGCCTGAGGAGCTGAGCTGGGCTTACCGCCCGTCCTGATGCGCCGCTAGTGGCACAGTTGCACGCGCCGAAATCGAGAGGGCCCGGCATCATTGCCGGGCCCCTCTTCATGGCTCCCGGGACGGGGTCGCCGGAAGGGTCCCTACTGGCTCCTGTACGTGGGCCGCATGTCGCGCGTCACCTCCCAGACCAGGACGTCCACCAGGTCTCCATACGCATCGGCCGGATCGCGCGCGCCGAACGAGGGAATCCCGCCATCGAAGGCCACCTCTCCAACGACCGCGGTCGAGCGCGATGAGGCGCTCCAGATCGTGCCGCCGGACTCCGTGGAAAGGAGCCGCACCGTGAGCTCCACGCTCACCTCAATCCCGACCCGCGGGATCCCGGAGATCGAGGCGCTCGGCTTCACGTTGGAGACGATCATGTGACCGAAGAACACGGCTGGCACGCCCTGCTCCTCACCGATCATACGGGCCTCGGTCGGCCCGAAGCGGCTCGCTCCGGTAGCGTCGAGCAGATACTGTTGCTCCCCCAGCTCCAACAGCTCGTACCCGCTCTGCGCGCCGAGCATCTCGACGGCGAAGCGGTCGGTGGCGACCTGGTTGAGAGAGCCCTTGGCGTTCTCGATGGTGAACGTCACCAGGGCCAGTTGTTGGAAGGGGACGAGGTCGAGACGGGGGGCCACCTGCACCCTGGTTCCGCCACACCCCGCGACCGCCAGGACCGACACCACCGCAGCCAACACACGTCCGCCGACACGCATATGAACCCCCGGGAATTCGAGGCGACTCAGCAGCCGGATAGATACCACTATAGGACGCGGCCGCCCTGTAGCCAATATCACAGCGGCCGGCCGGAACCGCGCTAGACTTAGCGTTCGAGGGCCGATCTCGTCCCGCACAAGGAGCCGTTCATGAAACGCCCCCTCACCCGATACGCACTCGCCACGCTGGCCTTCCTCCTGGCCGGCGTCTCTCTGGCATCCAAGGCCGGCGCACAACGGCTGGAGCCGGGACAGATTGTGGGCGGAACGACGAGTGACGAAGAGGTTGCCACGTTCGCGTTCCGCGCCGCATCGGCCGGCATCCTGACTGTCATCGTCCGGTCAGCCGACGAAACGGATCTCGTGCTGCGCGTGACGGACGCGGACGGGCAGCCGCTCCCCAACGGTGACTCCGATCAGGACCTGGGCGGCAACAGCGGCGCCGAGCAGTTCGCGGTCACCATCCCGCGCGCCGGCACCTACTTGGTCCGGGTCGAGACGTACGGATGGGGCAAGTCCACGTTCCGGCTGGGATCGTCCTGGGTCGCGTTCCCCGACCTCGAGGTGCCACCCGACCCCGACGGCTCGCCGAGCGGCGCCATCGTGCTCGCGGTGGAGCAGCAAACGGTCGGGAACTCCATCGACGGGAACGCGGGCGACTACTGGGATTGGTACGTGCTCACCGCCAATCGGAGCGGCACGCTCACCGTGGCCACCCGTGCGGAGGAGGGCGACCTGGTGCTCGAGGCGTTCAACGACGGCGAGTACACCGAGCCGATGGAGTCCTCCGATCAGGATCTCCAGGGCGTGAGCGGC
>JAUVTI010000011.1 GCA_030601605.1 Gemmatimonadales bacterium | reverse complement strand
GCTCCAATCGGTCGGACGCGACCTCCCCCAGCGCAAGCGCTGGGAGCGCGCGCTGCGGCTGACCCAGTTCGCGGTGGACAGGGCAGCCGACTCGGCCTTCTGGCTGAAACCCGACGGTGAGCTGTTCTACGTCAACGAAGCCGCCTGCCGCATGCTCGGGTACACCGCCGACGAGCTCGGGACGCTCACGATAAGCGACATCGACCCCAACATCCCGAGGCGGCTGTTCAGTGAGTTCTGGGATCACCTCAAGCAGAAGGGCACGAACACGATCGAGTCGCAGCACCGCACGAGGGAGGGAAAACTCATCCCCGTGGAGATCGTGGCCAACTACCTGGAGTTCGACGGCGTCGAATACGTCGTCGCGTTCGCCCGCGACATCACAGAGCGCAAGCGCGCCGAGGACGCCCTGCGGCGATCCGAGGCCAACTATCGGGGACTGGTCGAGCACGCGAACTACGGCATCTACCGCTCCAGCCCCGAGGGGCGCTTCGTGTCGGTGAATCCCGCGCTCGTCGAGATGCTGGGCTACGACACGGAGGCCGACCTCCTGGCCCTCGACATGGAGCGCGACGTATACGCCCATCCCGAGGAGCGGCCCCGTCTGGTGAGACAGTACCAGGAGAGAGGACGCATCGAAGGGCTGGAACTCGAGTGGAAGCGCAAGGACGGCAGCACGATGACCGTCCGCGTGAGCGGGCGGCCGATGCACGACCCGTACGGCGGGCTGGACGGCTTCGAGATGATCGTGGAGGACGTCAGCGAACGTCGCACCCTGGAGGCGCAACTCAGGCAAGCCCAGAAGATGGAAGCGATAGGACAACTCACGGGCGGCATCGCGCACGACTTCAACAACCTGCTGTCCGTGATCATGCTCAACGCGCAGTTGGTTGCGGGCGCGCTGAAGGCCGAGCAGGGCGACCTCGTGCCGGAGGTGCAGGACATCCAGGAGGCCGCCCGCAAGGCGGCCACGATGACCAAGCAGCTGCTGGGCTTCAGCCGCCACGCCGATCTCACGCTGATCCCAACCGATCTCGCGCGCGTCGTGTCCAACCTCTCCTCGATGATGCGGCGGGTGCTGCCCGAGAACATCCGGATCAGGATCGCGGCCGACGAAACCGTGCCCGCGGTGCGCGCCGACGCAGGCGCCGTCGAGCAGATGCTGCTCAATCTCGCGACCAACGCGCGCGACGCGATGCCCGAGGGCGGTGCGCTGCGCGTGGGAGCGGAGAGGTGCGAGGTGGGAGAGGACACACACGCGAGCGAACCATGGGTGAAGCCGGGCAGCTATGTCCGCATCAGCGTGGAGGACTCCGGCACCGGGATGGACGAGGACACCAAGGCCCGCATCTTCGAGCCGTTCTTCACGACGAAAGCGCCCGGCGTCGGGACCGGCCTCGGGATGGCAATGGTCTACGGCCTCACGAAGCAGCACAACGGGTTCGTCACCGTCGACAGCACGGTGGGGCAGGGGACCGCCGTGCGGCTGTACTTCCCGGTCGTCCTGGAAGAGGCCCAGGCGCTGCCGCCGGGAGAATCACTCTCCGGAGTGCGCGGAGGGAGCGAGACCATCCTGCTGGTCGAGGACGAGGACACGCTACGGCGCTCGGGCAAGCGAGCGCTCGAGCGATACGGATACCGGGTCCTCGTGGCGTCCGACGGGCAGGAGGGGCTCGAGATCTTCCGGGCCAACCCGGGGAAGATCGATCTGATCGTGTCCGACCTGGTGATGCCGAAGATGGGCGGGGGCCAGTTGCACCGCACGATTCGGGAGGATGGCGCGGACGTGAAGTTCATACTCGCCAGCGGCTACACGGGCCGTGAGGAGGCCGTGAACGACGACCTCGACCAGCCGCTTCCCATCCTGCAGAAGCCCTGGCTGCTGAGCCAGCTCCTCGAGCGTGTGCGGGAGACGCTGGACGCCGACTAGGTCCATTTGCACCACCGCGACCCGCAGGTTATCTCTCTCCCAACTACCCAGTACAACGGAAAACCCAACGCGGAGGACACTCCATGCGCGCGCTCCGCCAGTTCGTGCTCGCTCTTGCCTCCCTGACGATTGCCGCCGTCATCGGACCGGGCCCGCTGCTGGGCCAGGAGGAGTGGCGCGGTCCCCAGGACCCCTGCAAGGTCAAGGCGGGGCACTTCCTCGTTACCGGGGCGACGAACCACCTGCGAATAGCAGTCCAGAGCGACGATCCGGGCCGGCGCGAGAGCCGCCTGAGGGAGGCGCACCGGGTGCTCATGGACGCCATCGAGAACAGGGGCCAGGACGACAATCCCGGGGCCTGGTATTTCCTGGGCCGCTACTACGTCTACGTCGGCGACGGGTGGGGCGCCGACTCGGCGTTCAGCAAGGTGCTGGAGACCAATCCGGAGTGCGCCGCCGACATAGCCGTCTACGTAGACGAGCTCGCGCCGTTCGCGCGGGCCGACGCCATAGAGGCGTGGCAGAGCGGGCACATCGACTCGGCCGCTGTCCTGTTCCAGCTCGCGCGGGCCCTGATGCCGCAGGACGCCGAGATCCCCTATTTCATGAGCATGATGTACTCGAACGGGGGCCAGTTCGACTCGGCGTTCAAGTACGTGCAGATCGGCAACGAGCTTGCCGGGGACGACCCCGACCTGACGAGGCGCAAGCGGCAGGCGATGCTGGATATCGCGCGCGGCTACGAGGCCATCGCATTCGAGGATCCCGCCGCAATGCAGATCATCGAATCCCGCACGCAGCGCGACACATTGATGCGGGCCGTCACTCGCGACTCGGTGCTGCTGGCCAACCTCATCGCGCAGTGGGCCGGCAAGCCGCTCAGGCCAGACGTCCAGCAGGCGGTGGCGCGCGACTCCGCGCGACTCGCCGAGCGGCTGGCTGCCGCGATGGCGGCGCTGCCGGCCGCGGTCGAGGCGATGCAGCGCGACAGCACGGCAGTCGATGGCGCGATCGGTCCCGCCCTGGAAGCGTACGAGGCATTCCTCGTGGAGTTCCCGGACGACACCGAGACCAAGCTCCGACTACTGCGGCGCTACTCGATGGCAGGGCGCGCGGGCCAGATGGAAGTGCTCGTCACCGAGCTCTCCACGGACCAGTCGATTGAGTTGATCGATCTGTCGCAGGCGGGAGTCTCCCTGTTCAACGATGGGCACCCGGCGGCGGCGGTCCGGCTGCTCAGTGCAGTGACAGAGCGGAACCCCTACCTGCGGACGGCTCTGTACACCATGTGCCGTGCGTACTACGCCATGCAGGACCCAGAGAGCCTGAAGTCGACGGCCGCGGCGCTGCTCGAAGTAGATCCCATGAGCCCCCAGAACCTGCGCATGATGGCGGCCGCGTACGATCTCGTCCGCAACGCCGACTCCACCCGCTATTGGGTGGCCCAGGCCGATACCGGGGTGGGATGGTCGGTGCGCATCACCCAGATGGTGACGATGGGCCCGCGCACGGTGATCAACGGGACCGTGTCGAACATCTCGGGACACCCAGCGGAGCCGCTGACGCTGGAGTTCTCCTTCATCGATGAGAGCGCCGCAGTGATCGCCACGGCCACGGCCGAGATTCCAGCACTGGCCCGGGGCGGCCGCGAAGCGCTCGCCGTGGAGACGGATCAGACCGGGGCCGTGACCTGGAGGTATCGCCGGGTCCAGTAGCGGGCGCGGCACCGGTTATCTTTCCGGGTCGTTTCCCCTCTCACCTGCGACCGGAAGGGCAGGGCACGGTCATGATCCGGGTGCAATCGGTGCACCCCGAGTCCATCGGCGCCGAATTGGGCGTCGAGCCGGGATTCGAGCTCCACAGCGTGGATGGGCGCGAGCTCACCGACTTCCTCGACTGGGAATTTCTCACGGCCGAGGACAGATTTGTGCTGCTCGCCAGCTCCCCGGGCGGGGAGCTGTTCGAGTACGATGTCGAGCGTCCGCCCGACGTGCCTCTGGGAATCGAGCTCGAGCCGCCCCGCGTCCGCCGCTGCGCCAACCGATGTGATTTCTGCTTCGTGGATGGGTTGCCCGAAGGCTTGCGTGATCCTCTCTACATACGCGACGATGATTACCGGCTCTCGTTTCGGTACGGCAACTTCGCGACGCTGACAAACCTGCGCCCGCGGGACGTCGAGCGCATCCTCGAGTATCGCCCTCCGCCGCTCTACGTCTCGGTGCACGCCACCGATCCGGTCGCGCGCCGCCGTCTGCGGCGCCATCCGCTCGCGCCGGCCATCGTGCCGCAGCTCGCGGAGTTCGCCGCCGGAGGAATCCGGTTCCACACCCAGATCGTGCTGCAGCCGGGAGTGAACGACGGCCCCGTACTGCGGCGCAGCCTGGAGGATCTGTACGATCTCGGCGCTGCGGCGCTCTCGGTCTCGGTCGTGCCGGTCGGGCTCACCGATTTCAGCAAACACGACCTGGTGCGCGAGCCCAGCGCCGAAGAGTGCCGCTCCTCGATCCACATCGTGGAGGAGTTCCAGGCCCGGGCGCTAGCCGAGCGCGGCGTTCGCTGGGTGTACGGCGCCGACGAGCTCTACGTCGTGGCCCGGAAGCCGCTACCGCAGGCTGACGCATACGACGGCTTCGAGCAGGTGGAGAACGGAGTGGGGAGCGTGCGCTACCTGCAGCAGCAGATCGATCAGGCCCGCTCCGAGCTTCCCGAGCTGGGCGGCGTGCGCATCGGTGTCTTCACGGGGAGAGCGATGGAGCGCCTCATGCCCGAGGTGCTCGAGACGCTGGAGGGCGCCACCGGAGCGACGTTCGAGCTCGTGCCGCTCACGAACACCCTGCTCGGATCCTCCGTCACCTGCTCGGGTCTGCTCCCCGGGAGCGCTTTCATCGCCGCTCTCGAGGGCAGGGACGGACTCGACCTGGCGCTCATTCCAGCTGAGGCGCTGAACGACAACGGACGCTTCCTGGACGACCTGACCCTCGCACAACTCGAGGCAGCATCACCAGTAGAGGTGCGGCCCTCGTACGACTTCGCCGACGCGCTCACCGCGGGAGAGGTCGCATGAGCACGGCTACGGTGGCCATCATCGGGAGATCCAACGTCGGGAAGTCCACCTTGTTCAACCGCATCGCGGGCGGCCAGCGCGCCATAGTGGACGACCGGCCGGGGGTCACTCGCGACCGCCACTTCGCGGCGACGGAGTGGACGGGCAAGCACTTCTGGCTGGTGGACACGGGAGGCTGGACCACGGGCGAGGGCGACTCGCTGCACGAGGCGGTGCGGCACCAGATCCAACTGGCCATCGAGCAGGCCGACGTGATCGTGTTCGTGGTGGACACGAAGCTCGGCGTTCACCCGCAGGATCATGAGGTCGCCGTGCTGCTGCGTCCCTACCGCGACCGCGTCGTGGTTGCCGCGAACAAGGCCGACCACATGCCCGACGACCACTCGCACCACGCGTTCCACGAGCTCGGCCTCGGCGACCCACAACCCGTCTCGGCCGCCATCGGAAAGGGAAGCGGCGACCTGCTCGACCGCGTCGTTGCTCTGCTGCCCGCAGCGCCCGAACAGGACACCGAAGACCTGATCGAGGTAGCCGTTGTGGGACGCCCCAACGTAGGGAAGTCGAGCCTGGTGAACCGGTTGCTGGGCCAGGAGCGCTTCGTGGTGGCGCCCGAGGCCGGCACCACGCGGGACGCGACCGACTCCCCCTTGCGGTACCATGGTCAAACGCTCAACTTCATTGATACAGCGGGTTTACGGAAGCGATCGAAAGTAGAAGATGAGATCGAATTCTACTCGACGCTGCGGACCGAACGGGCCATCCAGCGCGCCGACGTGTGCGTGTTGGTCGTGGATGCCACACGTGGCCTCGAGACCCAGGACCTGAAGATCGCGCAGGCGACGTGGGCGCGCGGGGCGGGACTGGTTGTGGCCGTGACCAAGTGGGATCTGGTCGACGCGAAGAACACGCAGACGGCGGAGCAGGGTGAGCGGGAGGTTGTCGAGCGCGCGGCGTTCCTCGGGTTCGTTCCTTTCGTGTACATCTCGGCCGTCACGGGGCAGCGTGCGCGCCGGGTGCTGGAGTTGATCCTCGAAGTTGCGGCGGCGCGGGCGCGGCGCGTTCCCACGGCGGAGGTGAACCGCGTGTTGCAGGAGCTCGTCGGCCGCAACCAACCGCCGCAGACCGGTGGACAGGAGGTAAAGCTGCTGTACGGCTCCCAGATCGGCACCGCGCCCACCACGTTCGCCATCGTCGCAAGCGACCCCGACGCCATTCCGGAGTCGTACCGGCGCTATCTGGAGCGAGGCTTTCGCAAGGCGTGGGATTTCACAGGGGCGCCGATGCGGTTGCGGTTCCGGCGCCGACGGGGACGGGGACGCGGATGATGAACATCCTGTGGCTGCTCGGCGGCTACCTCCTGGGGTCCATCCCGACCAGCTACCTGGCCGCCCGCTTCGGCGCCGGCATCGACCTCAGGGAGCACGGGAGTCGGAACCTCGGGGCCACGAACCTTTACCGGGTGCTCGGCTGGAAGTACGCCGTTCCGGTTGGGCTCTTCGACGTTGCGAAGGGCGCCGTACCGGTGCTGCTGTCGTCGCGCTGGTCGGATGAGCCCTGGTTGCCTCTGGCAGTGGGCGTTGCAGCCGTACTGGGACACGTGTTCACGATCTTCATGCGGTTCAAGGGCGGCAAGGGTGTCGCGACCGCGGCGGGCGTCGTGCTCGCGCTGGCACCCACGGCACTCGGGGTGAGCGCCCTCGTTTGGCTCGCCGTGCTCACCGCCACGGGCTACATGTCGGTCGCGTCGATGCTGGGCGCCATCACGTTCCCGGTGGCGGTCCGTGTCCTCGAGCCCGGCGACAACTACGCGCTGGTTATCGGCATCGCCCTCGCCGTGTTCATCATCTACACGCACCGCAGCAACATCCGGCGGCTGCTGAACGGGACCGAGAACCGGTTCGGCAAGCGGCGGCGCGCGGCGGCGAAGGACACCTAGTGCGAGCCACGGTCGTCGGCGCGGGCAGCTGGGGCACGACCCTGGCCGATCTCCTGGCCGGGAACGGTCTCGACGTGCGTATCTGGGCCTACGAGCCGGAGGTGGTCGAGTCCATCAACCGGGAGCACGTGAACCAGCTGTTCCTGGCAGACTCGCGGCTTTCCGAGACGCTGGTCGCGTACTGCGATCTCGAGAGCGCGCTCGAGGGAACCGATCTCATCGTCTCGGCCGCGCCGTCGCACGTGGTGCGCCAGGTGGGCGCCGAGGTGTTCGCCGGCCTGAACGGGGCCAAGCCGCCGCCGGTGGTGAGCGTTTCCAAGGGGCTCGAGGAAGACTCGCTGAGCACGATGACCGAGGTGCTGAGCGAGACGATTCCAGGCGCACCGGTCGTAGCGCTGTCGGGTCCGAGCTTCGCGCAGGAGGTGTTCGAGCGGCAGCCCACGGCAGTCGTGGCAGCCTCAGAGAACAGGGCGGCCGCCGAGACGGTTCAGCAGGCGTTCTCCGCCGGTCACTTCCGGGTGTACACGAGCGGCGACGTGGTCGGCGTCCAGCTTGGAGGCGCGCTCAAGAACGTGATCGCCATTGCCGCCGGGCTGCTGCACGGCCTTCGCATGGGACACAACACGATGGCCGCGCTCATCACGCGGGGGCTGGCCGAGATGGGACGCCTGGGAACCGCCATGGGAGCGAACCCGATAACGTTCGCGGGCCTCGCCGGAATGGGCGACCTGATCCTCACCGCCACCGGCGCCCTGAGCCGCAACCGCTCTCTCGGAATCGAGCTGGCCGAGGGCCGCTCACTCGACGAGATCATGGCCGTGCGCCGCACCGTGGCCGAGGGCGTGCGCACCGCCGGGGCCGCGGTCGGCCTGTCCGAGCGGGTGGGCAGCGAGATGCCCATCGCCGTCGAGGTGGCCAATATCCTGTTCGAGGGAAAGGACCCCACGCAGGCGGTGCGGGACCTGATGGAGCGCGAGCTGAAGGCGGAGCACTGGGAATGACGGCACCTAGACTGGTACAGGAGTTCTTCTCGATCGGCGACGTATGCCAGCTCACCGATCTCAAGCCGCACGTGCTGCGCTACTGGGAGAGCCAGTTCAGGTTCCTCAACCCAGCGAAGAACCGCTCCGGCAATCGCGTCTACCAGCGGCGTGAGATCGAGTTGATCATGCTGGTCAAGCACCTGTTGTACTCCGAGAAGTACACGATCGAAGGCGCCCGGCGTCGAATCGAACAGTACCGGCGCACCGGCCTGCTGAAGTCGGAGGCTCGCTTCGCCCTGCAGAGGGAGACGATCGAGAACCTCTCGACCGAGCTCAACACCATCCTCGACATTCTGGACGGCAAAGCACCCGTTGAACATCCTGATCAGTAACGACGACGGCATTCTCGCGCGGGGACTGGAGCTGCTGGCGGACGCGTGCCGGACGGTCGGCAACGTGACGGTGGTGGCACCGGATCGCGAACAGAGCGGTGCCAGTCACTCCCTCACTCTGGGTCGCCCGCTGCGCTCCACCGAGCGCCCCGACGGCTCGCTCCAGGTCGACGGCACACCCACGGACTGCGTGCTCCTGGCGCTGGGCGTACTGCTCGACGAAAAGCCCGATTTCGTGTTCTCGGGCGTGAACCACGGCCCCAACATGGGCGAGGACGTGCTCTACTCAGGCACGGTGGCCGCCGCGATGGAGGGGCTCGCATTCGGAATCCCCGGTGTCGCGGTCTCGTTCGCGGGCGGCAACATCGAGCTCATGGACAGCCACCGCCCATGGATCGAGCGCCTGGTGTCCGACATCGTAAAGGTGACTGAGTTCCCCGGGGAGACCCTGCTCAACATCAACATCCCCCCGATCCCCGGCGACGAGATCGAGGGCATCCGGGTAACGACCCTCGGCAAGCGCGTCTACTCGGACTCCCTGGTGCAGACCACCGACCCGTGGGGGCGGACCGGCTACTGGATCGGGGGTGGGCAGATCTCGTGGTCGGGCCGCGAGGACTCCGACTTCCGCGCCATCCAGGACGGCTACATCTCGGTGACGCCGCTCCACGTGGACCTCACCAACTACGACCTGCTGGAAGACGTGCGCGCATGGCGGCTGGGCGGCTGACCGACACATACGGAGGGTACCGCTCCCGCCTCGTCGAGGAGTTGAGGCGGAACGGGATCCGTGACCTCGCGGTGCTGCGGGCGTTTGGAGAGACCCCGCGCCACCTGTTTGTGCCGGAAGCCCTGTGCCGCCAGGCTTACGAGGACACGTCGCTGCCGATCGGCCGCGGCCAGACGATCTCCCAACCCACCACGCAGGCGCACTACATGCAGGCCCTGGCGCTGCAGGGACGCGAGCGGGTGCTGGAGATCGGCACCGGCTCGGGGTACCAGGCGGCATTGCTGTCGCTCGTGGTCCAGCAGGTGGTCTCCGTGGAGCGCGTCCCCGAGCTTGCGGAGCGGGCCAGGGAGGCCCTGGAGAAGGCCGAAGTGACCGCAGTGATGGTCGTGGTGGGGGACGGCACCCTGGGCTGGGCTCCCGAATCACCCTACGACGCGATCCTCGTGGCCGCCGCCAGCCCCACCGTGCCCGAGCCGCTCAAGCGGCAGCTGGCCGAAGGAGGCAGGCTGATCCTGCCGCTGGAGGCCTCGAGCGTGCCACCGGAGGCGCGGGGCACGCAGCCCAAGGCCGGACGCCAGGTCCTGGTCCGCGTCACCCGGCACGGAGACAAGTTCTACGCTGAGGCGCTCCGCGATGCGCAATTCGTGCCTCTGATCGGCAGACACGGATTCGCCCCTGAGGAAGCATAGAGAGCGTGTTCGAGGCCGTCGTCGGGTGGATCACCGAGACCATATTCCGGCTTGGGTACCCCGGAATCACGCTGCTCATGGCGCTCGAGTCGTCCTTCTTCCCGTTCCCCAGCGAGGTGGTGTTGCCCCCGGCGGGGTACCTGGCGGCCCAGGGCCGGATGAGCGCGCCGCTTGCGCTCGGCGCCGGCGTGCTCGGGAGCCTGCTTGGAGCTGTGTTCAACTACTTCCTGGCGGTGCGCCTGGGGCGCCCGCTGCTGCACAGATACCATCGCTACCTCCTCATGCGGGAGGCGTCGCTGGACCGCGCCGAGGCCTTCTTTCGGAACCACGGAGAAATAAGCACCTTCGTGGGCAGGCTGATACCGGTCATCCGGCAGCTCATATCGCTGCCGGCGGGACTCGCCCGGATGCGCCTGGACCGCTTCGTCCTCTACACTGCGCTCGGGGCCGGAATCTGGTGCACCATCCTGACCTATATTGGCTGGTACGTGGGGAGGCACTCTGAGGTAGTGGTGACGCTGGACGAGCTCATGCGGGATCCGGACGTCGCCCGGTACAGCACCCAGGCGATCCTCGTGCTCATCCCCCTCGTCGGCCTGGTGGTGGGCGTCTACATCTGGCGGCGGCGGCGACGGGGCCGCGGCGAGGCCCCGGAGACCAATTCGGGGCAGGGGAGGGCCGGGTGAGCGACGAGCAGGGCCGCGTGACGGCACGCTGGCTCGTCTCCGGCCGGGTCCAGGGAGTGGGGTACCGCTGGTTCGCCCTCCGGGAGGGCGAGCGGCTCGGCCTGGCCGGCTGGGTTCGCAATCTGGCAGACGGGCAGGTGGAGGCCGTGGCGGCCGGACCGGCCGAAGTTCTGGAGCAGTTCGAGGCCGTACTGCGGAAGGGGCCGCGGTGGGCACATGTGGAAAGTGTGGAAAAGGCACATGTTCCACATGACGTAGTGCATTCTAACACCTTCGATATCAAATAGTTATGCCACAAAAGAAGCCCACGAAGGACACCTTGCGTCGTTTATACGACGCCATCCGGGAAGTGCCAGATTTCCCGACGCCGGGAATCGTCTACAGGGACATCACTCCCATCCTCCAGGACCCCATGCTGTTTCGGCAGACGGTCCGCCACATCGCGGAGCCCGCCAGGGGGCTCGATGTGGACAAGGTCGTGGCCGTCGAGCCAGGAGGGTTCATGCTGGGCGGGGCCGTCAGCATCGAGCTCAAGGCCGGGCTGGTGCCGGCGCACAAGCCCGGCAAGCTGCCGCACGTGACACACATGGTGGAGTACGGTCCGGAGTACAGTGCCGAGGCCATCGAGGTCCACAAGGACGCCATCGAGTCGGGGGAGCGGGTGCTGATCGTGGATGACGTGCTGGCCACGGGAGCCACGGCCGAGGCGGCGGTCAAGGCCGCCCGCGAGGCCGGGGGCGAAGTCGTCGCAGTCAGCGTGCTGCTCGAGCTCCTCGAGCTGGACGGCCGCTCGAAGCTCGAGGGAATACCGCTGTGGAGCCTCCTGACGTACCCGCGAGCCGGTTAGGACCGGGGTGGTTGGTTGCCGCTCTGTAGTCGGTTATTTTGCATGGCTCGCCCCTGTAGCTCAGGTGGATAGAGCAACGGTTTCCTAAACCGTGGGCCGGGTGTTCGAGTCACCCCAGGGGCACTCAGAGCAGGAGTTTTCGAGCAGGCACTTGTGAGACGCGTTTTCCCAGAGGGACCGTGAGCAAGAAAAAGCGAGCTGGAGCCGCCCCGGAGCCCGCGCCCGAGGCACCCGACCGCGGCCAGCAGACAATTGAGTGGATCGCCAAGTACAGGCGCCAGGTAACCGGCACACTCGCCGCCGTCATCGTGATCACGGCCGGCGTGTGGATGACCGTCCAGTATCAGCGAAACAAGGCGGCCCAGGCGGATCGGTCGCTGAACGAGGCGCGAGTCGCGGCCCAGTCCGGCAACCTGCCGCTCGCCGCAAGCGACCTCTCGCGCCTCATCGCGAGCCACGGCGGGACCGCCGCAGCAGATGAAGCCATCATCCTGCTGGCGCAGGTTCGCCTGATCCAGGACGAGCCATCTCTGGCCGTCCAGGAGCTTCGAGGAGCCCTCTCAGGGGGCCTGGAGGCCCAGTTCAGGGCTCCTGCCTACGGACTGCTGGGCACCGCCGAGGAGCAGCTCGGGAACATGGCAGCGGCGGGGGAGGCGTACGAGAGGGCCGCCGAGGAGTCCTGGTACACCTTCCTCGAGGCGCAGTACCTGAGCGACGCAGGACGGGTCTACTGGGCCGCTGGCGACACGACTCGGGCCCTGGAAGCCTACGAGCGCGTTCTGAGCGAGTTCGAGGACTCTCCCAGCTCGACCGAGGCACGGGTCCGGTTGGGCGAGCTTCGGGCCGCGATCGGGGCTGCCAGAGGCTGAGGGACACCGCCAAAAGGGCACTTGGAAAGTGGGCGGGACGGCAGTTCCGCCCTTCTTTCTCAGGCTACATGAACTGCGTATAAGATATGTTATGTTAAGCTATGGTGTGTGTGTGTGTGGATAAGTGTGAGCTTGTCCGGATGGCAGGTTGTAACGCGCTCCACCCCAATGTTTTAGCATCCCACATACCAAGCAGGCAGATGAAACGCGCGGCGGGATTACGGTTCAGATTGTGAACGAGGGTCGATGCGGCAGCATCGGGGCCCCGGGTGGCAGGCCTAGGCTCCCAGGATGGCGCGGAAGACGATCCGGCCCTCCCCAGCCAGGCGCGGCCGGCCGAATTCCCCCCCGGCGGCGGCGTCTGTGGAAACTGTGAGCAGGGCGCCCGAGGAGGTGCGGATGTCGATGGGGAGGGCGACGCCCTCGGCCTGGGCCAGGACGGCTGCGCTGGCGGCCGCCCCGGTGCCGCAGGCCAGCGTCTCGGCCTCCACGCCGCGCTCGAAGGTGCGCATGGCCCAGCCGCCGGAGCCGTTTCCGACGAAAGTGACGTTGGCGCCGTCCGGCCCCACAGCGGGGTGGGAGCGGAGCTCCCTGCCCCGCTCGATGAGCGGGACGGCACCGATGTCCTCGACGAGCACCACCAGGTGGGGCACCCCCACCGCAGTGAAGTGGATGGAGCGCTCGCCGGACACGGCGGCTATGTCGGGGGTGGTCAGATCGGCGACCGGCGGAAGCTGGATCTCGGCGCGCTGCCCTGGACCTGGCAGGCAGCGGGCCGGGACGTCTCCGGAGTCGGTCTCCAGCACCAGACCCTCGGCGGGCCCCAGCTCGAGCCAGGCGGAGAGACGCGTCGCGCACAGGGCGGCGTTGCCGCACATGGCGGAGCGGCCCCCATCTGCATTGAAGAAGTGGAAGCGAACGGCTCCAGGCCTGGAGCCAGGCTGGAGCACCGCGAACCCGTCTGCCCCCACTCCGGTGCCCCGGGCGCAGATCTCCCGGATCAACTCCGGCGTCCAACGCTCTAGGGGCTCCGTGCGCCCGTCGAGCATCACGAAGTCGTTGCCGGAGCCCGTAACCTTGTATATGACCGTTCCGTCCAGCATTAGCACCACCCGCCGAGCCCACCCCGCCGGCAATTGACCGGTCGGTCAGGGTAGCTCGCCTGCCGTATCCGCTGCTAGATCCGCCTGAATAGCCGCTTCAGCCTGAGCAGCCACACCATCCACACCGCCTCGCGCACGATCCCACCCGACATCTTGCTCGTCCCCTCCACCCGATCCACGAACACAATGGGAATCTCCACGATGCGGAAGCCTTTGCGCCAGGCCCGGAAGCTCATCTCGATCTGGAAGGAGTACCCGTTGGAGTGCACCTCGTCCAGGTCGATCGCCTCCAGCACCCGGCGCCGGAAGCACTTGAAGCCGCCCGTGGCGTCGTACAGCCGGTGCCCGGTCACGACCCGGGCATAGATGTTGGCGCAGTAGCTGAGCAGCAGCCGGCTCATGGGCCAGTTCACCACCGTGACCCGCCCCTCGAGGTAGCGCGAGCCCAGCACGAGGTCCACGTCCTGGATGGCCGCCAGAAACTCCGGTATGTGCTTCGCGTCGTGGGAGCCGTCGGCATCCATCTCGAAGATGAACTCGTAATCCCGCTCCAGCGCCCACTTGAAGCCGGTGAGATAGGCCGTACCGAGCCCCAGCTTGCCCTCGCGGTGCAGCACGTGGACCCGCGGGTCGTCGGCAGCCATCTCGTCGGCCATCCTGCCCGTCCCGTCGGGCGAGTTGTCGTCTACGACCAGCACCTCGATCCGCTTGTCCTGCTCCAGAATCCGCGGAACGACCAGCGGGAGGCTCTCGGCCTCGTTGTAGGTCGGTACGATCACCAGCGCCCGTTCTTCAGGCACTCTGCCCTCTCCTTCGCTGCACGACTGGAATCACTATGGCAACCGCCACGAGCGCGAGGCTCAGCAGCGAGATCCACTTCCCGAGGCGGTAGTCCGCGCTCGCGAACGCGAGCTCCACGCTCTCGGCTCCCGCCGGAACGGGAACTGTAATCAGAGATACGTTTCCGCGCATCACCTGGGCCGGCTCGCCGTCCACCCTGCCCTGCCAATCGGGATAGAAGTTCTCGCTGACGACTACGTACGCGTCCTGGGGAGCGGGCGGCGTGATGCGCAGCCGCATGTGGCCGGGACGCCACTCCTCGACCGTGACGCTGGCGTCGAGCGGCTCCGGGATCTCGGTCACGGTGCCGAGCTGGATCCCGGCCTCCGGAGCGAGCAGCACCACGCGGTCGGGATCGAAGCCCGTGCGGGGGTCCACGATGACGGGGATCGCCTGCTCGTTGGGCGCCATCACCGCTTCCGGGACCAGGCGCGCGAACGGGGGCGGATCGACCTGAACGAACAGGTCGGCCAGCCCGCCTGGGGCCGTAGGCACCTGGGTGAGCACGCGCCTCAGGCCGGGGATCGTGTCGGGAGCCTGGTCCGACGGCATGATCAGATACCGCACGCCCAGCAGGTTCCAGAGGTTCGAGCTGCCCAGGTAGCGCCACTGGTTCTTGCCGCCCATCAGCTCGTCGAAGTTGTGCAGCTCGTTGCCGTGGTGTCCCAGCACCTGATGGATCCCGAACGCCATCAGACTGGAGCCGGGGTAGGCGTTCACGTTCAGCACCTGGAATGGGCCGGGCTCGGCCTCGAGGTGCTCCGTGATCGGGTCGGCAGCGTAAAGTCCGGCGCGCGGCGCCTCACTGTACATCCAGAACGACTGCGCGTTGTGCCAGAGGTCGGCCCCGACTACGAGCGGGAGCCCGAGCAGGAGAACAGGCAGCGGGGCGCGCCCGCTCAGCCGCAGCAGCGCGATCGCACCGACCACGAGGAGGGCCGCGCCGCTCCAGAACGCTCCCGTCCGGATGCCTGGCTTCGCCGCCTCCACGACCAGCATCGAGCCCCCCTGCACGGTCTCGAGCGTGGACGCCAGCCCCTCCGCGAATCCGCCGAACGCACCGGCCAGTGCCAGCACGATGACGCCCGCGCCCACCACGAGCCACGCGAGCGCGTGTCGCCGGCCCTCGCCGCGCTCCAGCCGCTCGGCCCCGAAACCCGCGAACAGCGCCACCACGAACGCGACCACGAAGAAGGCCATCCCGGGCGCGCGCGTCTGCTGCACGAACGGCATGACCGACCACCAGAGGCGGTAGAAGGGCGTCCCGGCGCCGAGCGTGATCAGCAGGAACAGGAGCCCGATACCGCCCAGCCACAGGCTCAGCCGCTTGCGTCCGCTCGCCGCGCCCAGCGCCGCCAGCGCGACCACCGCCAGCCCGAGGTACTCCGAGTGCAGCTTGAGAGGATTGGATCCCCAGTAGTTCTGGATGGAGCCGACGAAGCCGGCCAGGAAGAACTCGGGCACGTGCGCCCAGGGAATCGCGAACGACACAGACCCCCCGAAGCCGTAGTAGCCGGAAGCCCGCGGGGAGAACGGGATGTAGTGGTAGAACGGGAGTACCTGGATCATCGCGATCCCGAAGCCCACGAAGATGGCCGCCAGTGCCATGCCGAGCGCGATGAAGCGGTTGGACAGCGGCTTGTCCGACTTCTCTCCGACGCTCAGGTAGAGCGCGAACAGTCCTGCGGCAATCAGCAGGTAGTACGTCATCTGGTAGTGGGGCGACAGCAGCGCGAGCCCTACCGTGAGCGCGAGCAGGCCGTAACCCTCCCAGCGCTTCTTTCTGATGGCCAGCACCAGTGCGATGAACGCGAGGGGGAGCAGCGCCGTCACGAACAGTTTTCCGTCGTGGCCCGGCGCGGGATACGATCCCACGATGCCGGAGAGCTGGTAGGCCATGCCGCCCACGACCGAGCCGAGCCAGGAGACCCCCAGCAGCCGCAGCAACAGATAGGTGAGCAGCCCCGCGGCGATGTAGTGGACCACGAAGCCGAGGTTCATCACGACTTCCGTGGGCAGCAAGAGGCGCAGCCACGAGGTCCAGTAGAAGATGTCGCCGTGCTGCGCCGCCACGAACGGCAGGCCCCCGAACAGTTCCGGGTTCCACAACGCAACTGCCCCTGTCTCGCCAAGTTGGGCCGCGCTCCAGTCACGGAACGCATAGCCCGTGGCATACTGGTCGCTCACCGGGCTCGCCAGCCACTTCCCCACCACCATCGGCGCAGAGAGAATCAGGACCCATATCGAGAGCAGGCCCGTCGCGAGCAGCGTGGGCCGCGCCGGGGTCGCCCGAGCGGACTCAGCGTTGGGGTTGCTCACCCAGTTCCTCCTGTGTCATCCCCGTCTCTCCCCGCCAGTGCCGCAGCGGCGAGCGCGGCGGTCACTTCCGTGAGCGTGAGCAGCAGCCTCGAGGCCACGCTCAACCCGATTGCCGAGCCGCTGCCCACTAGCGGGGCGAGCTGTCCAATGTAGGCCAACTCTCTCACGCCGATGCCGCCGGGCGCGAATACGGCCATGAGCCCGATCAGGTATCCCAGGGCGAAGACCCCGGCGGCGACCGGGAGTGACAGACCCTCTACGCCCAGACCCTGCGCAAGGCACCAGAACGCCGCACCGTAGGTCACCCAGCTGAGCAGGGTGAGCGTGCCGGCAGCCAGCACCGTACCGACAGGCAGCGCTCTCAACTCACCCGTCCGGCCGATCAGGCGGGCGAACCACTGCACCGCCCGATCCCAGGCGAGCAGCGCCAGGGTGCCGGTGGCGACCGCTGCCGCCACGGAGAGTCCGACGGCAAACGTACCCGGCCTGAGTGCGGCCGCGACCAGAATGACCCCCGTCGCGACGCCGACCGCCTGAACCACGACAGCCGACGCGCCCGCGGCCCACCCCGCGACTCCGGCCCGCTGTGCCAGCACGACCAGGCCGGCAATGCTCCACAGCTTGCCGGGAACGTAGCGGCCCAGATTCGCGAGGCACCAGGCCCTGGCAGCGTCGCGGTACGCGATGCGCTGCTGCCACCCGGCGAGGATCGTGCGCCAGGATGCGATCTGGATGGCGTAGGTGGCCCAAACTACCAAGACCGAGAGCAGGATCCACCCGGGCTTCAAGTGAAACTCGAACTCGATGGCGCTGAACTCATCCCAGTTCCGCGACAGCGAACGCCAGATGAATACCGCAACGATCGCGACGAGCGCGACCTTGAGCGCGATGCGCCCCGCCCTACGCACGCGCAGCCTCCCGCCCCAGGGCAGCCGCGTAGACCGCCTCGAACGCGGCCGCGGCGGAGTCGCTGCCGAGCCGCTTCATGAGCTCCCTGCCGGCGGACGCCGCGGCTTGGCGGCTCGCCGGTGCCGCGTCGAGCAGTTCCGCGATCGCGGCGCCGAGAGCCGCCGCGTCGCCGGGGGGAACGAGCCGTCCTCCGCCCTGCGCGGGTACCAGGTCGGCGACGCCGCCGCTCTCCGCCGCCACCACCGGGACGCCGAGCATGAGCGCCTCGCCCAGCGCCAGGCCCAGCCCCTCGCGCTCCGCCGCGAACGCGAACACGTCGGCGTCTCCGATGACCTCGGGGATGCGCTCGGGCGGCACCGCGCCGGTGAACCGCACGCGCTCGCCCAGCCCGGCCTCCTCGGCTCGGGCCTCGAGCGCGGCGCGCTCGGGGCCGTCGCCCACCACCGTGAGCTGCAGTGGCCTTCCCTGCGCCTCGAGCCACGCGACGGCGTCCAGCACGACGTCGACGCGCTTCTGCGCCGTGAGCCGTCCCACCGTTGCCACGCCTCCCCCGCCGGAACTGAGACGGTTGAACCGCTCCACCTCGACCGGCATCGGCTGGACCGTGATGCGCGCGGGATCGATCCCGGCCACCCGCGCCGCGCGCTCGGCCAAGTACGAGGAAACCGCTGTCACCCCTGCCGCGCTGCGGAGCACGCGCCGCGCCAGGGTGCGCAGCGGCGCAAAGCGCTCGAGCAGCGCCACGTCGGTGCCGTGCAGCGTCACCACGTAGGGAGGTCCGCCCGCCCACGAGGCGAGCCACGCGCTGATCCCACCCGGGATCCACCAGTGCGCATGCACCAGCTCGGCGCCTCCCCGCTGCCCCTCCCTGGCGATCGCCCACGCCAGCGCCCCAATCATCCCCCCAGCGCTCAGCATTCCGCGCAGCGAGCGCGCGCCCTCCACCATCGTGCCGCTGTAGGCCAGGGTCTCCCAGCGTGCGGGCGCGTAGCGCACCCGCTTCACCGCTATGCCGTGGCGCTCCTCGGCGCCGCCACGTCCCTCTTCCGAGGGCGCCAGAACGGTCAGTTCGTGCCCGCGCGCGGCTACGCCTGTCGCCAGCCGCTCGATGAAGGCCCCCGCGATGTCGCCGTCCCAGCGGGGGTACGCGTGGGTCACGTGGAGGATGCGCACTGGCGTGCTAGGTGGACTGGTCCTTGATGAAGCGGTAGACGATCGACCGGGCCAGCAGCGAGAACATCGGGATCGGCGGATGCAGGTACGTGCCGCCCGTCGCATCGAGCCGGAAGCCGTTCATCTCGGCGAGCCGTGTCATGGTCTGCCTCGTCCAGCCATAGATGTGTCCCTGCCGGTCGGGCACCTTGAACACGTTCCAGAGGATCTCCTTGATGTGGTACGGGTTCGGGATCGACACGATCAGCACGCAGCCCGGACGCAGCACGCGCCGGAACTCGCCCAGCGCGTGGAACGGGTTGGGCACGTGCTCCAGCACCTCGATGCAGAACGCGTAATCGAAGGAGCCGTCCGGAAACGGCAACCCACCCGAGATATCGCCGGTCACGATGTCCGGACCCGCGAACTCGGGCGCGATCTCGAACCCCTGATACTCCACTCCGTCAGGCAGGTATCGCCTGAGCCCGCCGTCGCGGGCTCCCACGTCGAGTACCCTCGCGGGCGGCTGTACGCGGGCGAGCTTCGCCGCCTTGCGAAAGCGCATGCGCTCCTCGCCGGAATGCCGCCAGGCAGCGCGGTCGCTGTAGAACTGCTGCAGCTCCGGGGACGAAGGCGCGAGTCGCTCGCTCACTTGGTGCGCTCGGAACGCTCGCGCTTGAGTTCACCGACGAGCTGCTCCACCGACCGCCCCACGCTGCGCAACTCCTCGCGGGTGCCGGCCAGCATGTCACCGATGAAGCCGAACCCAAACAGCGCTATGCCGGAAATGACGAGGACCATCACGAGATCGAGCAGCGGCCGGAAGCCCATGCCGAAGCCGAAGCGCAGGATCAGCGAGGCCACTCCCACCAGGAACCCCAGCACGAAGAGGATTGCTCCGGAGACTCCGAAGAACAGCAACGGCTTGCGGCCGAAGCGGAGTTGGAACCACACCGATAGCAGGTCCATCACCCCCACCGGGATGCGCCCGATCCCGAACTTGGACTCGCCGGCGCGTCTTGGAAGTAGAGTCACGGGTCTCTCGGTCACCTCATAGCCGTCCGCTGCGGCGATTACCACCATGAACCGATGCCAGTCGGGGCGCGCCGGCACCGCCGCCATCACCTCGCGGCGGTACGCCTTGACTGCGTTGAGGTCGGTCACCCTCAGCCCAAACAGCCAGCGGCAAAACATGTTGTACACACCGGACACCAATGCCTTCTCGTACTCCCCCTGCTTGGTTCCGGTGACGATGTCGGCCTCGCCCGCCCTGATCGGCTCCACGAGCAGTGGTATCTCGCTGGGCAGGAATTGCAGGTCCGCCGGGTAGAACACGAATATGTCGCCGCGCGCGACCTCGCCGGCGGACCGCAATGCGTCCGCGATTCCCTGCCGCGAGCGGTGAGTGACCACATGGAGGAACGGGTGCTCCCGCCGCAGCCGCTCGAGAACGGCCGCCGTGTCGTCCTCACTGCCATCGTTCACGACGACGACCTCGCAGCTGTAGGGGACGCCGCTCAGCGCCTCCTTGCACTGGCGGAGAAACTCCGGGAGGTTCTCCGCCTCGTCCTTTGCGGGGACGAGAACGCTCACGTCCACGTGGCCGCCGCTGGCCAGCGTCATACGCGCTTCCGCATCCGGGCAGGCAGTACGCCGAGCTGCTCCCGGTACTTGGCCACGGTGCGCCGCGCTATCTGGATGCCCCGCTGCTTGAGGGCGTCTCCGATGGCGGCGTCGGTGAGCGGCTTCGCGTGGTCTTCCTCGGCTACGATCTTCGCGATTTGCGCCTTCACCGCGCGCGAGCTCGCGTCCTCCCCGGACGTCGTGCCGAGGCCGGAGGAGAAGAAGAATTTGAGCGGGGTCACGCCGCGCGGGGTCTGCACGTACTTCTGACTGGTGACGCGACTGATCGTGGACTCGTGCATGTCCACCACGTCCGCCACCTCGCGCAGCGTGAGCGGCTTCAAGTGCTCCACGCCCTTCTCGAAATAATCCCGCTGTCGGTCCACGATGAAGTTCATCACCTTGAGCATCGTCTGGCGCCGCTGCTCGATCGCCTGGACCAGCCACGTCGCGCTGTTCAGCTTCTGCGTCACGAACTCCCGATTCTCACCCACGAACTTCTTCTTGTCGCCGGCGAGCTCCCGGTAGATCTTGCTGATCCTGAGCCGCGGAGTACCGCTGTCGTTGAGGAACACGCGGTACTCGTCTTCGATCTTCTCGACCACCAGGTCGGGAATCACGTACTCCTCACCCGTCTCCGCGAAGCGAAGCCCCGGCTTGGGATCCAGCCGCGCCAGCTCGTCTGCGGCGGCCTGCACCTCCTTGGCGCCCAGGCCGAAGTGCTTGGCGAGTTCCGTCCAGCGATGCCCGATGAGGTCCTCGAACGCCTCGTCGACGAGCTTGTACGTGAGCGTGTCCGTGTGTCCGTCGCTCTCGAGCTGGAGCATCAGGCACTCGCGCAGATCCCGCGCCGCAATGCCGGAGGGATCGAGGTGCTGGATCACATCCAGCATCGCTTCCACGTCGGAGAGTGTGAACGGCTCGGCGAGCGACGGGTCGCCGTCCTTTCCCACAGCGGCCTCGCGCGATGCGTTCGCGCCCGTGACTATGTCCTCCAGCGCGGTCTGGAGGTAGCCGTCGTCGCCAATGTTCCCGATGAACTCTTCGCTCAGAAAGAGCTGCCGCTGCTCCAGATCCAACATCTGAAGCTGGTCCCGCAGGTGGTCGCCCAGCGAGCGCGTCTCCACCGCCACCGGTTGGTAGAACTCGCGCTCCTCGAGGGCGCCGGACCGTGCTCCTCCCACGTCGAAGCCGTCCAGGAGTATTTCCTCCCAGTCCGCCTCATCCGTGCGCTCGTTCTCGTTGGCCTCAGCCTTATCCTCGGCTTCCTGCTGCTCCGGGGAATCGGGCTCGTCGGCCTCGGCCAGCTCCAGGAAGGGATTGGTCTCGAGCTCCAGCTTCAGGTGTTGCTGCAAGTCGAGCAGCGGCATGTACAGCAGATCCATCGCCTGGTACAGGCGTGGATTCATCCTGAGCTCCTGCTTCAGCCCGAGACTCTGCTGTAGAGAGAGCTTCACGCCACCGCTCCCAGTCGCTCGCGCAGCCGTGCAGTCAGCGTCGGGCCCAGATACAGGTCCGCCACCCGGTCGTCGAACACCAGCTGCCGCACCGTCCCCGACACCTGGACCTTCCCCTCGAACATGATGTAGGCCCGATCCACGATGTCCAGGGTCTGCTCCACGTTGTGGTCGGTGATCAGCACTCCGATGCCGCGCCGCCTGAGGCCCGCGACGATCGTCTGGATGTCGGCCACGGCGATCGGGTCGACCCCGGTGAACGGCTCGTCCAGCAACAGGAACTTGGGCTCGGTGACCAGCGCGCGGGTAATCTCGAGGCGCCGCCGCTCGCCCCCCGACAGCTTGAAGGCCTTCACGTCCCTGAGGTGCTTGATGGTGAGATCGTCCAGCAGCGACTCCAGGCGCCGCTTCCGTTCCTCTTCCGGAATCGGCAGCGTCTCGAGGATGGCCATCACGTTGTCCTCGACCGTGAGCTTGCGGAAGATCGACGGCTCCTGCGCGAGGTAGCCGATGCCCCTGCGGGCGCGCTTGTACATGGGGAGCGCGGAGATGTCGTGGCCGTCCAGGTAGATGCGGCCCTCTTCGGGGCGCACCAGGCCCACCATCATGTAGAACGTGGTGGTCTTCCCGGCCCCGTTCGGACCCAGCAGTCCCACGATCTCACCCTGCTGCACCTCGATGCGAACCTGATTCACTACCCGGCGGCGGCGGTACGTCTTGACGAGGCCGTCCGCCAGGAGTCTGCTGCCCAGCGGAATCGCGGCGCCGGTGCCCACTCCCTCGGCCGCGCGAACCTCCTCCACCGCGAGGTCCACGAGCTCCTTGCGCTCGGCCTCTGCTATGGGTCCCAGCTCGTTCCACAGCGCGGGACGCACTCGTACCCGGTCGGCGTCCTCCAGCTGCTCGGGCAGCGGCTCCAGCAGCTCGGTGATCCGGGGCAACACGGAGGTCTGGAGATGGCGCCGCACCTCGTCAACAGAGAGCGCGCCGCCCTTGCGCCCTGCCTCGCCCCACTCGATGCGCTGCGCCTCCAGATACTCCTCGCGGTAAGCAACCGCCAGGTCGCGGAACGTCACGGAGCCCGAGTCGTCGGCCTTGTCGAGGAGCGCCGCCATGGCGAGCGGCAGCGACGGGTCCTTCCCCGCAAGCACGGACCTGAGCTGCGGCATCATGGTTGCCGCCTCCCCGAAGGCTCCAGATACACTCCATCGCCCGCGTCTATGATGTCCACCCGATCCAGCTCCTCGTCCTTGAAACGCGCGGTGATCCGCTCGCCCCGCGAGTAGTTGATCGCCGGCGGCCCGAGGCGGTCAACGTCCTGGTAGATGTAGTAGAAGGCCTGCGCGTGGCCCCGCGCCTCGAGCAGCACGAGCACCTGCTTTCCGGTCCCGGTCGTGTCAAACCGCGCAACCACCGTGTCGCCGGCCATCCAATCCGGTTCGGTCACCAGCGAGTCCGTGCGCGAGGTGGCCCGTGCAGTTCCGAAGCCCAGCAGCTCGCGCAGCTTCTGATCGGGTGTATCGATCCAGAGTGAGTCGGCCTCCATGCTGTGCTTCTCGGACTCTGCGTGAGCACGCGTGGTGCTGCCCCAGACACTCGCGGTCTGGATGACGTCGTTCGCCACATTGAATTCGATCGTGTCACCCACGATGCGCCACTCGCCGCTGGTGGCCCTGCCATCCTCCTGCGCCTGCACCCAACTGAGCTCGTCGTCCGTGAGCCGGAACGCGATGCGACGGCCCTCGATGACGTACCCGGCCGAGTCGGCACTGGCTGCCTCCGCATGGCCGATCAGGAAGCCCTCGCCGGCCGCGGTGTTCAGGATCGCGCTGTCTCCCTTCGCGGCGAAATCGGATCGGTCGATAGTGACCGCTCCGCCCGCCCACGCCTGCGACTCACCGCGCAGGTGCACGCGATCGCCCCGAATCAGATAGGGCTCGGACTCGGGGTCCTCGACGGCCCGATACTCCACCAGCGGCCTGCCCGACGCGTACAGCTCGGTGACGGCCCGCTCACCCGGAATCGCGCGGTAGTAGGTCAGGTTCGGCCCCGTGAGAACCGACCCAGACTTCTTGTTCACCAATCGCACGTTGCCCCACGCCTCGAGCCGCTCCAGGCCCGGCGTGTAGCGCGCGCGGTCTGCGTCCAGCGACATCGCAGAGTCGCGGAAGTGGAAGGAGCCCAGGAAGTCGAGCCGGTCGAGCTCCGAGTACCAGGCCACGCTATCCGACTGCAGCGTTGTGGCCTCACCAATGCACCGTGCGAACACTCCACCGGCGCCGAACTGGTGGACGCGCCCCATCCCCAAATCGAGGTGGCGCCCGATCCGGGCGCTGTCGAGCTGCATCTCGCACGTGCCCCGATCTTCCTGCGCCGCCACCGGTACGGCGATCAGCGCGGTCATCAGGAGAGAGAATGCGGAGCGCCGCACCCGTCACCTCCCCGCGTCCACTTCGCCCATGCGGCCCTGCCTCGGGCGCTCGGTGACGACGTTCGTGAAGTTCGGATCCGACACGAACCCATCGCCCTCGAGGTGCTGGTCGGGCGCATCGAACACGAACGCCTCGGGGCCAGTAATCTCATCGCCCCCGCGGTTGAAGCGGAGGATCGAGGTCGTGAGACGCCGATCATCCGGCGTCACCGCCACCACGTCGCCCCGCGCCTCCATGTCGCCGGTGCGCCACTGATAGGTGCCCTCGATGGACGTCACCGTCGAGGTGAGCGCACCCTGCTCCGAGTAGAACTTCACGCGGACCCCCAGCAGCTCGGCCACCTGGTTGCGCTGGTAGAAGTACGCGGTGTCG
>JAUVTI010000089.1 GCA_030601605.1 Gemmatimonadales bacterium | reverse complement strand
CAGACTCGAGGCGGTGGGGTCGAAGCCGACGTACCCGGTGATCGGTCCCTCGGCCAGGCGTTCCTTGAGCCCGGGGGTCTGGTTGTCCACCAGGCCGCGCCAGGTCAGCTCATCCAGCAACGACTCGAGTGATTTCTTCTTCGCCATTGGCCGCGTTTGGTGACGGTTGCCCTGACCAGGCGTCTAATGTACCCACTTCGCCCCGGCGGCTCCCACCTTATGACCGCGCGGCTCGGCTGGCAACCTGTGCAGGTCCCTACTAGGTTGCACAGTCAGTCGGAATCGCATGAATCAGAGACGAACCCCCAAGCCGCCGCTAACCCGCTTAAGACGTCTGCTCCCCTGGCACTGGAGTCGCCGCTCGTGGATGGTGCTCCTCGCGCTCTCGGTGCTGGCTACCGGCTTCGGTCTGGGTCTGGCCTACGGAGGTTGGACCCGTGCGTGCGCCGGGAACACCTGCCCCTCGATCGCGGTGCTGGAGTCGTACCGCCCCACGCAGGCCCTGAAGGTGTACGCGGCCGACGGGCGCCTGATCCAGGAAGTCGGCGTGGAGCACCGCACGCTGGTGCGGCTCGAGGAGCTGGCTCCCGCGGTTCCGGCCGCGTTCGTGGCGGTCGAGGACAAGCGCTTCTACGAGCACCACGGCATCGACACCCGCGGGATCGCGCGGGCGATGGTGGCGAACGTCCGGGCGATGGGGTTCGCCGAGGGCTTCTCCACGATCACGATGCAGCTCGCCCGCAACGTGTGGCGCGAGAAGCTGCCCAGCACGAAGGCGATCAGCCGCAAGCTGCGCGAGATGCGGGTGGCGCTGGAGCTGGAGGAGACCTACTCCAAGGACCGCATACTCGAGCTCTACCTCACCCAGATCTTCCTGGGCGGCAGCGCGTACGGCGTCGAGGCGGGCGCGCAGCGCTATTTCGGCAAGTCCGCGCGCGATCTGAACGTGGCCGAGGCTGCCCTGCTGGCGGGCATCATCAGGGCGCCCAACGCGTACGATCCGCGGCGCAGCCCGGCGCGCGTCCTGCGGCGCCGCAACCTGGTGCTCAACCTGATGCGGGATCAGGGCTACCTGAGCCCCGAGGAGGCGGAGCGCTGGAAGGCGTACCCCGTCGCTTTGAGTTCGCGCGAGGACTTCGGCGACGTCGCTCCGTACTTCGTCGAGTGGGTGCGGCAGCAGATCTACGCCCGATTCGGCAGCGCGATCTACGAGCGGGGCTACCGGGTGTACACCACGCTGGACCTGGACATGCAGATGGCCGCCGAGCGGGCCATGGAGGAGCAGCTCGAGCGGATCGAGGCCCAGGAGTACGGCGCTTTCCACCACCTCACCTACCAGCAGTACGTGGACAGCCTGTATCAGCCCGGCGCGAAGATCGCCGAGACTCCCTACCTGCAGGGTGGGTTGATCACGCTCGATGCGGACTCGGGATACGTGCGGGCGATGGTCGGCGGGCGGGACTTCAGCCACTCGGAGTGGAACCGCGTCACACAGGCGGAGCGGCAGGCCGGCTCGACATTCAAGCCGTTCGTGTACTCCGCCGCGATCCGCGCCGGCAAGCCGGCGAGCTACATGATAGACGACGGCCCGATCAGCATCATGCAGAACGACACGATGCCGTGGGAGCCGCAGAACTTCGACGACCGGTTCTACGGGCCGATGACGATGCGGCGCGGGCTGGCGCTCTCCCGCAACCTGGTGGCGATCAGGCTGGGGCTCGAGCTCGGCGTGCCCGTGGTCATCGGCGAGGCGCAGCGCTACGGGCTCTCCACGCGGCTGCCGCGGTTCAACTCGATGTTCATCGGGTCGGCCTCGGTGATCCCGATGGAGATGGCGTCCGCCTACACGGCCTTTGCCACGCTCGGCATGCAGGCGGCGCCGGTCGCGGTCCTGCGGGTGGAGGACGCCGATGGGAACATCGTGTGGCGGCCCCAGGTGAGGCGCACGCGGGTGCTGGACGTGGAGCGGGCGTGGCTCCTGACCAACATGCTGACCTGGGTCATCGACCGCGGTACCGCCACCGGCGCCGTGCGGGTGCGCGGCGGCTTCCGGCCCCCGGCGGGCGGCAAGACCGGCACTACCAACGACGGCACCGACGTCTGGTTCATCGGGTTCACGCCCGAGATGGTGACGGCGGTGTGGATCGGGTTCGACCAGCCGCGCAAGATCAAGGCGAACGCGCAGGGTGGTCTGCTGGCGGCTCCGGCCTGGGTGCAGCTCATGAACGAGGTCTACGAGCGACGCCCGTCTCCCCACGCGTGGGAGCGGCCCGAAGGCCTCGTGTTGCACCGGATCGACAACTCCACGGGCTATAGAGCCACCGACTTCTGCCCGCGCGAGTCGGTCTACTTCGAGTGGTTCATCCCCGGCACCGAACCCGTGGAGTTCTGTCCCATCCACAACCCGTTCGAGCGCATGTTCACCAACGCGCCGGGCGCGCTGAGCCGAATGGGAGGGCACGACTGAGTCTGCTGCGGGCCACCGCGAGGCTCGTCTGGCCCATCACGTCTGCGCCCATCGAGCGCGGCGCCGTGCTGGTGGACGCCGCGGGGCGCATAGCGGCCGTGGGTGCGGACGAAGCAGTCCCCCGTCCCGAGGGCGCGCGCGCGGTGGACTACCCCGACGCGCTGCTTCTGCCCGGCTTGATCAATGCCCACACCCATCTGGAACTGCACGGCCTTCGGGGGCAGGTCGAGGAGGCCGACTTCTTCTCCTGGATCCAGCACATGCGGCGCGCGCGCGAGACCGCCGGCGCCGACGACTACCTCGAGGGAGCGCGGGCGGGGCTGAGGGAGTGCTGGAGCTTCGGGGTGACCACGGTGGCCGACACGGGGACGAGTGGGGCGACGGTCGAGGCGTTTGCCGAGCTGGGAGGACGGGGCGTCTACTACCAGGAGGCGCTCGGGCCCGACCGGCGCGGGACCGCACGGGCCTTTGCCGAAGTGATCAAGTCGGTGGACCGCCTGCTCGAGCAGGCGCCTGCCGGCGTGGCTATCGGCGTCTCCCCGCACGCTCCCTACACGGTGGGCCCGGAGCTGCTGGCACAGGCCGTGGGGTACGCGCTGGAGCGGGGGCTCCCGCTGGCCATGCACCTGGCCGAGTCATCGGCCGAGGTGGAGTTCGTGACGGCGGGGCGCGGGGCCTTTGCCGACAACTGGCGCGAGCGCGGCATTCCGCTGCCGCGCCCTGCCCGGTCGCCGCTGGCGTATGCGGAGGTCGCCGGAGTGCTGGGCCCCGACCTGCTCGCCATCCACGCGGTGCAGGCGGACCCGGAGGACGTGGCGCTCCTGGCGGAGACCGACACGGCAGTGGCGGCGTGCCCCCGCTCCAACCGGCGCCACGGTCACGGTGGCCTCCCGCTGGCGGAGCTGCTGGGCGCAGGCGTCCGGGTGGGGCTGGGGACCGACTCGGCTGCCAGCGTGCCGGATCTGGACCTGCTCGCCGAGGCCCGCGCGGCGCGGGAGCTGGCCGGCCTCTCGGCCGAGGAGGCCGTGCGGCTCGCCACGCTGGGGGGCGCCCGGGCTCTGGGAATGGAGGCCGAGGTGGGCTCGCTGGAGGCCGGCAAGTGGGCCGACTTCTGCGTGCTTCCGCTCGAGGCGAGCGGAACCCGGGACGCTGGCGAGGTGGCCGGGTTGGTGCTCGAGCACCGGGAGGACTGCCTCGCCACGTGGGTGGCGGGGCAGCGGGCCCATCCGGAGCCGGGTCCTGGTACGTAAGCTGTTGACTGACAGGTTGTTAAAAGAACGGGGAGCGGCCTGAGCCACTCCCCGCTCGACTATATCTGCGGCGTGCCGGGCCGGGCTGTGTGATCCCCCTCGCCCCCCTCAAGGCGAGTGTCCCTGCCGGGCGGCAGGGTGCCCGACACACCGCAGGTCTTTCGCTTCGCCGGTCCCACAGAATAGACCCGTCCGGGAGCCAAAAGGTTGCATTGGGTGTGACGTATTCACTTGCAGCGGAGGCCCAAATCCGGCAATGTTCAGGTAGGCGAGAGGCCGGTCCCAGGGCTGGGCCGGGACCGCAATTCGCCGCCGGCTATGGCATAGTGACAGGAAGCCGAATGTGACGCTGTTCACAGCGGTTTCCGGTCCCGATTCGTAAGTTCGTGTGTGTCAAGGACGTGGCTCGGGAGGGGATTGGTGGCATCCGAGTTGCGTACTTGGTGGTTGCGGGCACCTGGGTCCGCTTTTGGCCCAGTGTGCGTTGCCCGATAAGAGCAAACCAGGGGAAACCCTGGGACGCAAAGCCCACGGGTCGTACTTCGGCGGAGAATCGCCAGGAGACGACGGCCGGGCTGCCGGAGGCAACTGCTGATGTGTTCACGGCACGACAGGTATGGAAATGGCTGGGGTCTCTCCCAGCGCCGCGTCCATCGACCGCCTCGCCGAGATCGCTCTCCTGAGGCACCATCCGGCACTATATCGGTGCGACGACGCCCCGTGGGGATTCAGCGCGGCCATGTGTGGCGTCTGGGACGCCGCCGCGGCGGCCTGCGATTGAGACTTGGATCATACGGGTATGCGCTGGCGGCAGGTGCCGGCCGGCAATACTCCGACGGCTTGCGATCGCGCGTGCGGTCGTGTTCCTGTAGCGTGGAGGACCTAAGATGACTTTCCTCAACCGATTGCGCGACGACCAGAGGGGGTTCGCCCTGGAGGCGACCCTGATGGTCATGCTGCTCATCTCGGTCCTGCTCGCCGCCGCGGTGCTGGGCGCCGTGACGACGACGAGGACCACGAGTATGGATTACCGGAACTCGCGGGTCTTCTACGCGGCCGAGGCGGCCACCGAGGCCATCATGGGGCAGCTAGGTCAGGACATGGAGGACGGGTTCCTGTCCGACGAGGAGCTGGCGGCTCTGCTGCCGCCCACTCTCGAGGGGTTCTCCTTCGACAGCTTCTCGGTCACCAAGACCGGCGACGCCATCGTGGAGACCATCACGGACGGCTCGTTCGCCGGGCTGTACGCACTGACCCAGAAGGTCGAGATCTACTCCGAGGCGCGCGACGCGGTGGACAACTCGAGCGCCATCATGATCTCGGCCAAGGCCCAGGCGATTCCGATCTTCCAGTTCGGCGTGTTCTTCGAGAAGGACCTCGAGGCCACCAACGGCCCGTCGATGACCTTCTCGGGCTGGGTGCATGCGAACGGGAACATCTACCTGAGCTCCAAGAATGCATGGTACAAGGACGCCATCACGACGCCCAACGAGGTGTACCACGACCGCAAGGACTTCCACACCGTGTACGACGGCGTCTATATCGACGACGCGTACGCCAACGAGGTGCAACTGCTGTTCGACAGCCGCACGCACTCGGACTTCAACGCCTTCCGGGCGCGCAGCGACCAGGACTTCGACAACCGCCTGAAGACGAACGCCTATGGCGTGGACTCGCTCAAGATCCCGCTGCCGGCGGGCGTGGGGTCCGAAGAGGTCATGCGGCCGCGCGAGGCCGGTGACACGGACGAGGAGAAGCGGGCCAAGTACGCCTGGAAGGCCGACATGTACGTGGTCGTGGACCTGGTGAACCTGACCCAGCGTCAGGCCGTGTGCGGCGCCAGCGCCGGGTCCAAGACCCCGCACGAGGTGATCGGTAACCCCGGCGTGGTCGGGCTGCAGAAGGTAGAGGCGGGGGTTAAGGTCACGTTCAAGATCGGCGAGGACTGCGGCTGGAAGACCGGCGTCAAGTTCCACGTCGAGGCGTGGGACATGGATAAGGACGCGAAATTCTGGACGGGCGAGGAGTACGACGTCGGCAGCCTGTGCACGTTCAGCATCACGATCCCGAGCGACATCGAGAACTTCAAGCTCGTGATCATCGATCAGGGCGGCTCGCCGTTCGACGGCTCGGCCATCTGGCGGAACCTGCAGTCACTGCTGGACGGCACCACGCCGTGGCCCAACATCACGATGACGCGGCCCACCGGCAAGGTGGTGCCCAACATCGACGACCTGTGCGACATATTCCAGTGGGAGTGGTCCGCGTTCTACGATGGCCGCGAGCAGAACATGCGCGACATCTTGAACATCAACATCGCCGGGCTCAGCCTTTGGGCCGCGGGCATGACGGACCGCAGCTCGGAGATCGTCTACGTCGAGATCAAGACGCCGGCCAACATCGGCGCGTGGTCGGCCGCGGCCAAGGCCGAGCTAGACGACAACACGCTCGATCCGGCGGTGCGCGTGATCAACGGTACGACCCTGCCCAACCGGATGAGCATCGCGACCGACTGGCCGCTCTACGTGAGGGGCGACTACAACGCCCTGGCGTGGAAGCCGTCGGCCCTGGTGGGTGACGCGATCACGATCCTGTCCACGGCGTGGGTGGACGCGGACCACAAGGTGCAGGTGATCGAGAAGCTCAACGCCACGGAGACCGAGATGTGGGCGGCGATCCTGGCCGGACACTCGGCCACGCCGTGCGACCACGAGGTGCCGCCGTGCCCCGGCGGGTACGCCGACTTCTACGGCGGCGGGATCGAGAACTTCCCGCGCTTCCTGGAGGACTGGGGCGGAATCCAGTTCATCTACCGTGGCTCGCTGGTGTCGCTCGACGTGGCGCAGCGTGCCACCGGGCCCTGGAACGGCACGTACTACTCGCCGCCGGTGCGTGACTGGCAGTTCGACACGCGGTTCGAGGATCCCTCGAACCTGCCGCCGGGTACGCCGGTGGTGGGCGTGGTGATCCGGACGGCCTTCAGGCCGGTATACTAGACGACGTACCCGAGCCCTCGGACGCCGGCGAGCGCTGGCGGCCGGGGGCCCGCGGCCCATATTGACGGGCGGGCTTTGACAGGGGACGAGAGATGCGCAAGGGATTCACACTCATCGAGATGCTGATAGCCATCACCGTCGCTTCGGTGATGATGGCGATCGCCATCCCCTTCATGAAGGTGAGCACCTCGCGCAGGGTGAGGACGCAGGCGTCGCAGCTCTCGCGCGACCTGGAGCTGGCCCGGACCCGGGCGATGTCGACCCGGAACAACTCTCGCCTGTTGTTCGACGACAAGAACAACTTTTGGATCGGATTCTCCGACCACGACGGTGACGGCAAGATCCTCGAGAAGGAAGTGGAGACTCAAGCCCTGCGCGGCTTCGGCCGGCGGGACCTCTCTCCCGACGTGAACTTCGGGCGTGGCAGCGCCGGCGCAGTGCCGGGTGACACCGGCTCGGGCGCGATCACGTTCCTCACCAACCGGGTCGAGCTCAATGGCCGCGGTGTGACCGTACCGTTCGGGACCCGGGGGGCCGTCTACTTCACGCACCGGGACGATCCGGAGGCAGTGGCCGCGGTGCCGGTCACCGGATCCGGAACGGTCAAGCTGTGGGTCTACAGAGGAGGGGTGTGGCAATGAGAAAAGAGAGCGGCTTTACGCTGATCTCGGTCATGATCGCGCTGATCCTCCTCTCGGTGGGCGCCGTGGCGCTTGCCCGGGCGAGCGGCGAGGTGCCGGCTGCACGCACCACCTCCGCGGTCAAGACCAATGCGGTGGCAATCGCGCGCGGGCACAGGGAGCGGCGCCGCCCCCGGCCGCCACAGGATCGGACGGAGGAGGCTGCCGGGCGGGGGAAGAAGGCGGGGGAGAACGACGGCGCGGGCCCATACACGCGCGCGGTCAAGCCCACGACCCAGAGCTCTACGCTGAGACATGTGAAGGTGATCGTGGACTACCCGCG
>JAUVTI010000217.1 GCA_030601605.1 Gemmatimonadales bacterium | reverse complement strand
TGTGGACAGGGTCCTTGACATGTGCCGGACCGCCGTCAATATCGCGAGCGATTCCTGCATCACCCTCATCGTAGCCCACACGGAGGGCCAAGTGGACGGGTCGGTGCTGTGGGACCGATCTGCGGCATAGAGCGCTCCACGCGATCCGGGAGCGGTCGCATGTCACGCCTTCCGGAACGCGACCGTGATCGCTGAGCTCTCGCTGGTTCGAGCGGCAGTGACGGTCCTGTTCGGCGCCCTCGCCGGGGGACTCACGAACGCCGTGGCCATCTCGATGCTGTTTCACCCCTACGAGCCCCGCGGTCTGTGGCGCCTCAGGATCCAGGGTGCGATCCCCAAGAACAAGGCTCGCCTCGCGAAGACCATCGGCCGCACCGTCGGCCAGCGGTTACTCACGTCCCGGGACCTCACCAGTCAACTGAGCGCGCCCGGCGTGCGCGAGGCGTTCGACCGCGCGGTCCAGCGATTCGTGACGCATCTGCTGGAGACGGAGCGGGGTTCGCTGCGGGAATCGCTACCCGCCGAGCTGGTCTCGGAGCTGGAGCAGGCGCTGGACGCCGGGGCGGATACGGTGGCGGGGCGGGTCGACGAGTTCGTGGCGACCGACGCGTTCCAGGAGGCGGTAGAGCGCTTCCTGGTCCGCACCCACGAGCAGTTCGCCGACAAGCCCGTCGGCGACCTGCTGACGGCCATCCGCCAGACCTCCATCCGCGAGTGGGTGGAGGATTGGGTCTCCGAAGCCGTCAGCAGCGAGGGCCTGCGCGACACCATCCACGGGTGGCTGGACCGTCAGGTAGACAGGTTCTCGACCGACCCGACGCCGCTGTTGGACAGGCTACCGCCCGACCTCGTGGCCGCCGTCGAACAGGAGATGACGGGTTATCTCCCGGTGGCGATCGACCGGCTCTCGGCGATTCTCTCCGATCCAGACGCCCGCGAGCGCATCCAGCGGGCGCTGCACGAGCTGTTCCAGCGGTTCGTCCGCGAGCTGCTGCTGCACGAGCGCATCGTGGCGCGGCTCGTGGTCACCGAGAAGACCATCGCGCGGCTGCTCGACAACTTCGAGCGCGAGGGAGTGGATCAGCTGGCGGCCCTGCTGGACGAGCCGGAGATGCGCACCCAGGTGGCCCGCAGCATCAACGACGCCGTGGTCAACTTCCTCAGGCGCCCGCTCAAGGACCACTTCGAGCGCCTCGGTCCGGAGCGCGTGGAGGGCATAAAAGAGACGGCCACTCGTCACATCACGGCCGCCCTGCAGGACCCGACCACGCGGGCCCACGCTATCGAGCAGCTCGATCGCGCGCTGCAGGCGGCCGAGCGGCGCACCTGGGGCGACCTGTTGCAACGGCTGCCCCCGGAGCGGGCGGCAGGCTGGATCGCGGACGTGGCGCGCCAACCGCGGCTCAGGGAGTGGCTCGCCGAAGGCATCGCTACGGCGCTCAGGAAGCTGCTGGACCGTCCCACGGGCCGACCCGCCAACTGGCTCCCCGAGGGCAGCTCCGACCGACTCGGCGAGACACTCTCACCGGTGCTGTGGCAGTGGCTCCAGGCGCAGGTCCCGGAGGTGGTCGCTCACGTGGACATCCAGACGATGGTCGAGCAGAAGGTGCTGGGCTTCTCGCTGGAGCGGATCGAGGAGATCGTGCGGCGCACCACACAGCGCGAGCTGGATATCATCGTGCGGCTGGGGTACGTGCTGGGGGCGCTCGTGGGCGCCGCCGCCTACGGGATCTCCCTGCTGATACCCTGAGATCCATCGGTCACCACGCGCACCCCGGGGGGCAGCTGCCACCCTTCCCAACCCACCGGCGCGTCGATCAGGCGTACCGCCGGGAGCCGCTCCACCGTGAGCCGCTCGATCACGTGACGCCGCCCTGCCGCGCGGCGGTCGGGCCAGAGCCGCGACAGCAGTATCGAGAAGCGGTCGGCCGCACGCTCGGCGTCCCACACGCTCCACCACACCAGTGCGTACTCATCGCCGCCCGCCGGAATGACGGCGTATCGGTCGCCGCCCCAGGCGAGGGCTCCCGCCCGGCCGACTGACTCGCTCCCCGTGAGCTGGGTGAGCAGCACCCGGATCTCGAACTCTCCGAGCCCGTCCGAGTACAGGACGGGAGACCCGTCACCTACCGCGAGCTCGATCGGCAGATCGCCCTCCCCGTAGCGATCGGGATGGAGAATCTGCTCCGTCGATACCGGCAACCTCGCTCCGAACGGCACGGTATCGGGGTATTCCCGATTGAACCAGCGCACGAAGTCGGCCCCACCCAGATACGGGAAGATCAACACCTCACGGATGATCAGCGGCGCCGAGCTGAAAACCGGCATCAACTCGTGCTGCTGCGTGAGCGCGAACCGGTAGGTGTTCCAGAACTCGGGCATCGCGTCGAAGTCCTGGTCCGGCATCAGCGCGGTGAGAGACGCAAGCGTGGCCTGGCCCTCGAGCACCGCCTGTGCGGCGGTACGCCGATCGTTGGTCCGGCCCGGATCCAACAGCTCGTCGATCGACACGTATTGTGCCTGGAGCGCGTGCACGAGCTCGTGGGCCAGCACCATGCGGAGCTGCATGGGATCGCTCCCCGCGACCACGTAGAGGGTCGCTGAATCGGGGTCGAAGTAGCCGACCACCTGCTCGGTGTACAGAGCGAGCAGCAGCGAGTACAGGTCGAGAGTGTCCGGGATCAGGCCGAACAGCCGGTAGGCGGTCGCAATACCGTGCAGCATGTCCGGCGGCATCTCGTCGTCGAGCTTGCGAACGAGGTAACGGCTCACCTGCTCACGGCTGCGCACAGCTATCCGCGGCGGCTGCTTGAACGGCAGCCCCACGGCGCGCTCCACCTTGGGCAGCAGCTCCTCTGCGGTGGCCAGGACGCGGCGCTCGCTCTGCGCCTCACCCCGCTCCCCACAGGCGAGCAGAGCCACGCACAGCGCTCCCGTGCTCACGAATCGCAGCATTCGCATCCTATGCATCGCGCAAAAAAGATACACCCGAGGTGCGGGAAGGTCCCGGCTCGGAGGCAAACGAAAGGTTCGTCACTGATTTCCGGGGAACGCGGCGTACGCGGGCTATCAGGACCTGTCACAGCGCTACATCGCGGAGCTCGAGAAGCCCCGCATAAGGCTCGGGTCCGTCTTCGGGCTCATAGGCGCCGCGGGTATCGGAGTGGTCATCGGGAGGAGCATCCCGTGACCACGTGTTCCTTGAGCCCGCTCGGCGCAATCGCCTGCCGCGACTGCAGTT
>JAUVTI010000167.1 GCA_030601605.1 Gemmatimonadales bacterium | reverse complement strand
GGCATCTTGCCGCCCGGCAAGGTCTCGCCGGAGGGGGCGAGCGAAGAACCGCTGCTCTCGGCTCGATGCGCCGCCGCTTTCTCATGCCCGCTGGCCAGAAACTACGAATCGGTGCAACTCCCGCCGGCAACCGGCCCCGGCCGCTCCGTGACGCTGAGGTGGTACTTCCCCATGTCGCCTTCGTTGAGAGTGTTGACCAGGACCTTGTAAACACCGCGATCCGGCGCGATGAACGTGATGCGGGAGTCGCATCTCCCAGCACTGTCGTCGTCCCCCAGCAGCTCATCGAGCCCCGGTCCGGTGATCATCAAATAGGCATCGAAGTCCGTCGAGCGGAGATCAACCGTTGCGGCCTCCCCGGCGCGGAGCTCCAGGTCCCAGGCCTGCACGTAGGTGCCATCCCAGTCGACGGAGTCGGACGCGGTCAGCGAGCCGCTCACCTCCCGGCCCACCGCCAGGCTGCCCACGGCCGCGAGCGAGGCCAGCCAGTCCGGGCGCCGGCCCTCGACGGCGCCGAACTCATCCATCAGTTCTTCCATTCCCTCGAGCGTGCCGCACTCGCCGGGCGTCATCGGGCCGGGCCGCTCCGTGACGCGGATCCTGAAGCTGCCGGTGGCGCCCTCCTCCACCGTGTTGACGGCAACCCGGTATTGTCCGGCCACCGCAGCCGTCAGCGTGACGCGCGCGTCACACGCGCCGGCCCCGTCGTCGTCGGTGAACACCTCGGCCAGCCGCGGCGCCACGACCACCAGGAAGGCGTCGAAGTCGTTCGAAAGCACATCGACGGTCACTGTGTTGCCGGCTTCCAGCTTCAGAGACCAAGCCTGGACGTACGTACCGTCCCAGCTCAGTGCGTCGTCCGTCGTCAGGGCGCCCGCGACCTCCTCTCCCACTGCGAGACTCCCGACCAGCGGAAGCTCCGCCACCATGGCTCCCAGCTCGGCCAGCAGGTCCATGTCCTCGCCGCCGCCGCATTCGCCCGGCGTCACCGTTCCCGGCTCCCTGGTGGCGCGCAGCATGAAGCTCCCCGTTGCCCCACTGGAGAGGGTGTTCACGATGACGCGATACGTCCCGGCAAGCGGCGCCACGAACGTCACCCGGGAGTCACACCCTCCGGCACCATCATCATCCGATAGCGGCTCGGACAACCCGGGGCCAACGACGAACAGATAGGAGTCGAAGTCGTCCGACCGCAGGTCCACGGTTGCCTGCTCCCCCGCCTCCAGCTCCAGCGCCCAGGCCTGGGCGTACGATCCGTCCCAGCTCTCCGAATCGCTCGCGCTCAATTCCCCCCTTGCCTCGCCGCCGACCCCGAGCACGCGGCCCTCGATAGGCCTGCTGAGCAGCCAGGTCAGCAGATCCAACTCCGATCCTTCGGGCGCGACGCTCTCGCACTCGCCCGCCGTCATCGGACCCGGCTCCTTCGTGACACGGAGCCGGAAGGTCCCCACCTCGCCGGGCCACGCGCTGTTGGCGAGCACGGTGTAGCTGCCGCCCTCCGACGCCTTGAACGCTATCCGCGCATCGCAGGCGCCCGCCCCGTCGTCGTCCGTGAGCGGCTCCGCGATGCCCGGGCCCACGATGATCAGAAACGCGTCGAATTGATCCGACAGGAGATCCACTGTGACTGTCTCACCGCGCGGCAGGTCCAGCGCCCAGGCCTGGGCAAACGACTCGTCGAACAGCTGCTCGTCGAGCTCGCTCAGCTCACCCACCGATTCCATCCCCACTTCCAGACGCCTGCCGTTCGTAGAGAACTGACCCAGGCCCGTTGCCCCCGTCGCTGCAGCCGCCACATCGAGCGGCTGCGCATCGCTGCGCTCATTCCAGAGCCGCTCGAGCTCGCTGACCGGCACCGCGAAGTTGAGGTTCTGCCCTTCCTTCCAGATGAATGTCGCAACGCCTATCACTTCACCCGCCGCATTGAGGATCGGTCCCCCACTGCTGCCCGGCGAGATGGGCGCCGTGACCTGGTAGCGCACTGTCTCGTCGTCGCCCATGGAGCGGATGCCGCTGAGAATGCCCTGGGAGACGGTGCCCTCGAATCCCATCGGGTTGCCGATCGCGATGACCGGCTCACCGATCGCCGGCCGCGCCTCGGCGAGAGCGAGCGGGGCGGACTCGTATCCCACGACGTGAAGGATCGCCAGGTCCTGCTCCGGATCCGCAGCCAACACTCCCGACACCGCGCGCACTTCGCCGTTCGACAGCCGCACCTTGGCTACGGCGCCTCCCGCTATCACGTGGTAGTTGGTAGCCAACGCCCCATCCTGATCGATGAAGAAGCCGCTCCCGAAGCTGAGAGTGTCGCCGTGCCGATCGAGCATGATGACGAGCGCGACCGACGGGGAGGCGTCGCGATAGATGCCGGCGACGTCGATCTGTTGTGCAGAGAGCAACTGGGGCGCGAGCAGGAGCAGGAGTGCCGAGGCGTAGCGGCTCATGACTGGGCTCCGCAAAGAGAGTTCGATGGGTGCGGGCAAGGCTACGCGCGCCGCGCGGCGCCGTACCGCTCCTCCAGCTGATTCAGTCCCTCGGGCTCGCCGATGATCGTGAGGCGGTCGCCCTCGCGCAGCACGGTCTGCCCCCGCGGCACGATGGTGGAGCCGTAGCGACGGATGAGCGCCACCAGGGAGCCTGGCGGCATTGTGAGCTCACGCAGGGCTTTGCCGATGAGCGCTTCACCCGGAGTACCCACCTCCAGCGTGAGAGAGAGGAAGCGGTCGTCCCTCAGCAGGATCTCCTTCAGCTCCTGTTCGTCGCGGCAGGCCTGCCACTCGGAAACAAAGTCGTCGCTCTCGGCCCGGCCGGCCAGATGGGCCAGTATCCGCAGGTGACGTCCCGGGTCCGCCTCGCCGCTCACGAGGAAGAACACGGCGCGGATCGGGACTACCGCTGCCTGGCGCACCATCTCGTCGTCGTCCATGTCCACCTGCAGCCCGCCGCGGCAGCGCACGAGCACCAGCTCGGACCTGTCGAAGTCCGGCAACCTGGTGTGTAGCAGCGCGGCGCCGTGGGACACGGGCGTGCCGCCCATCTGCACTCCGCGTTCGAACGCTTCGACGAGCTCCTCCCCGCCGATCGGCAGCCTCCGCTGCAACAGATCGGAAGCGCTCTTGATAACTGCGCCGAGCTCGGCCGACGCCAGGTCGATGACGAAGGCTCGGGCTACGACCTGATCGAACGGATCCTCCGCGCGCAGGCCCTTCTCCTTCATGAGATCCCGCAACTCGCGGTCCAGTCCCGCGAAGCGGCGCCGGCCCAACCGCTCGAACACGTGGTAGATCGCCCCCTCGCGCGCTATGCGTGGCTGCGCGTAGTAGATGTACCACGCGAAGCACAGCGTAGTGATGCCGACAGTGAACAGCACGGGCAGCCAGCCCATCTCCGCCACCAGCACCACGGGCACGAATATCCCGGCGAGCTGCACCCACGGATACAGCGGGGAGCGGAATCCCGGGTCGTAAGCCTCGATGTGGCTCTCGCGCATGACGATCACCGCCACGTTGATCAGCCCGAAGAGCAGGAGCTGCAGCGCGCTCGCGAGCTTCGCCACCTGCACCACGTCGAACACGAGAAGGGAGAGAACCAAGAACGAGCACGTGAGCAGAATCGACGCAACCGGCGTCCCGAAGCGCCCGGTCGTGGCGAAGTGGTCCGGGAAGATCCTGTCCCGCGCCATTGCGAGCGGGTAGCGAGAGGCCGCGAGGATGCCTGCATTCGCCATCGCGGCGAACGCCACGACCGCGGCCGCCACCATGAGGTAGACAACCGCCTGCCGCGGCAGCCAACCAGAGATTGCAGCAGCCGTGTCGGCGACCGGCGTGAGGCTCTCACTCAACCGGTCGACGCCCAACACGGACACCATGAGGAACACTCCCACCGCGTAGATTACCGTCACAGTGGCCAGCGTGGGCCCCATCCCGAGTGGCCTGTTGCGGTCGGGGTTCTTCACCTCCTCGGCCAGGCTGGCCACCTGGGTGAGGCCCACGTATGAAACGAACACCAGGCCCACTGTCCCAAGAAGGCCATCCAGCCCGTTCGTCATGAATGGAGTGAAGCGCCTCGGAACGTCGCCCCGGTCAGCGAACACCTCCGAGAGACCGTACAGCAGAAAGAAGGTCAGGATGGTGAGTAGCGTCATCACCAGCACCCGCAAGAGCCCACTCGACTGCTTGGCGCCGACGATATTGAGGAGGGCGAAGACGACGGTGAAGGCGACCGCCGTCGTCTTGATCGGCACGTCGAAGACGATCTGCAGGTAGGCGCCCATCCCGATCAGCGCGAACGCGGCCTTGAGCACCAATGCCAGCCACGTACCCACTCCACCGGTCGTGCCCACGAGGGGTCCGAGCGTACGGTCCAGGAAATAGTACGCCCCGCCGGCACGCGGCATCGCCGTGGCCAGCTCCGCCTGGCTCAGCATTGCCGGTAGAATCAGCACGCCCGCCAACAAGTAGGCCAACACCACGCTGGCCCCTGTGTACGAAGTCGCGATCCCCGGGAGCAGGAAAAACCCCGAGCTGATCATGGCCCCGGTGGCGATGACGTACACGTCGAACAGCGACAGCTGCTTCTTGAGGCGCGTGAATTTCGGCGGGCTCATGATCCAGACAAGCTATACG
>JAUVTI010000245.1 GCA_030601605.1 Gemmatimonadales bacterium | reverse complement strand
CGGTTGTACGCCGGCGCCAGAGCCATTCGCTCCAGCGTCGCCGCACCCAGCACGTCCTCCGGCCCGGTGTGCAAAGCTCGATCGACCGTCATGCTCCGATCACTCCCCCAGCCCGTTCGACATTGCGTCGACATAGGCGCCCAACAGCCACAGCCTCAGGCCGCCTTTGCCGCGTGAGTCGCCGGCGAGCAGACCGAACATCCGGCGGGCCGTGGGCACGTCCCCGATGCGCAGGTTGGCCACCACCGCTCCCTCGAGCAGTTCGTTGCGGGCGATCCAGCCCTCTCTCTCCGCGCCGCTCTCGAGCAGCGCGCCCGCCGTCTGCGCCACGACATAGAAGTCCCATCCGGCGAGTCCACGGTAGAACGCCACCACGAGCCGCGGCTGGTCCGGGGCGTCGTGCCGATCCAGGTAGCCCAGCACGGGCCGGTAGAACGACTCATCCACGAAGCCCGAAGTGCCATTGTGCCGATCGCGCTCGACCTCACGCAAGTCGTTGAGCCAGTCCCGCCAGTCGTCAGGTCCCTCTCGGCCCCCAAGCAGCTCGTTCCACCGCAGCTGGCGGTATCGAGCCGCGTCGAGGCCCTTGGGCACGCCCGCGGTATCCACTCCCTGAGTCGAAGTGGGATCCCTGAGTCCCGCCGCGAGCGCGCGCGCATACACCCGTGGAATGCTGCCCATGGGCACGTTGGCTCGCTGCGCCGGCTCCACTCGCCTGAGCGACACCACCTCCCCCAGATCCACTCGCTCGGTGGCGAAGCCGGCAAAGCCCCGCGCCAGCTCCTGGCGGTAGCGAGCCCGCTCGGCGCCGAGGTCGAGCACGGGGTAGAAGTCGGAGTTGGGCTGGCCCCATCCGTAGAGCAGCGGTGCCAGCACACCGTCGTGCATCAGACGGGTCCCCTCCAGCGACTCCGCGGTGGGCACAACGGCGTGGCAGAAATGCTCCTGGATGCCGGGCGACGAGAAGATTGACCAGTCCGGAGCAGGCAAGCTGTCCGCATTGGTGGCCACGATCAGCATGTCGTCGAACTCGGTGAGGAAGACCTCGTAGTCCCCGAAGTTCTCCTCGATCCCGGCCAGCACGCTCAGCACCAGCCCGTCTGTGAGCTCGTACAGCTGCACCCACTGCGCAAACACGCCGTCGTCACTGAGCCAGCGCGCCGCGCGACCGTAGAACTCGCTCGTGAACAGGCTGGCTACGCCGCTCACCCACGGGTTCGAAGGCTCCGACACGATCAGGTCGAACGACTCACCGGCGGAGGCCAGGTACGTGCGCGCATCCTCGATCACGATCTCGGACCGCGGATCGTCGAACACGGCGCTGTTTGCCGGATAGAATGCCCGGGACGCCCGGATTATCTCCGGCTCGATCTCGATAGTGACCACTCGCTCGAGCACGGAGCTCGCGAGCAGCGCGTCCGAGGACATTCCGGTCCCCTGGCCGATCACTGCCGCCAGGCGTGCATTGGGTACGTGCGCCAGGGCGATCAGCGGCGCGAGGGACTGAGTGGAGGCGTCACCGAGCAGCGCCCGCCGCGGGGTGCCGTCCGCGCACGCGCTCAGCCAGCTCTCGGGCAGGCTGCCATCGACCTTTCCGTTGGTGGCGATCGCGATGGTGGAGCCCTCGCGCCACGTCGTAACGGTCGCGGTCCGCCCATCCTGGTGCTGCAGGATCTCCAGCGACACCGAGCCGGGCCGGTTGCCGTGGCGGAATACCCCACTCGCGAGCACGTTCTCGTCGAACCCCCTCTGTACTCCTACCAGCAGCGTCACCGCCACCGTGGCCACGGCAGCACCGTACGCCAGTCGTCGCGCACCGCCGCTGGCCTTCGCCGCCACCAGCAGGAGCGCGACACCCAGCGCCATGTCGAGCACAGCACCCGCCACGAGCAGCAGCCGCACCCCGAGCAGCGGCATCAGGATCAGCCCCGCCAGTCCGACCCCGAAGATCGACCCCAGCGTGTTCACACCGTACACCGAGCCGATGGCGCGCTCGCCCGTAGCGTGCGTCAGCAGAGTCCGCGTGATGAGCGGCAGTGTTATTCCCGCGCAGAACGTCGACGGCAGCATTACGGCGAGGCATATAGCGTAGCGCGCGACGGTGAAGCCCTGGTAGCCCCCGTCAGTCCTGGCGAACGCCTGCATCAGGTCGGCCATCCAGTAGAACGACTGCGCATACAGCGGGAGCGTGGCCAGCGCCGAGACTCCCATGATCCACTGCACGATGCCGAGGGCCAGAAGCGGCCGCTTCCACCGATCCGCTCGCCGCCTCACCCAGAATGCTCCGAGCGCCAGCCCGAGGATGAACGCCGACAACATCAGCTCGAACGAGTGGGTCGCGCTGCCCAGCACCAGCGACAGCATGCGGAGCCATGCGATCTCGTAGATGAACGAAGCGACTGCGGTGCCGAAGCTCACGCCAAGCAGCAGTCCAACGAGCTGCCGGATCCGCAATCCAGCGCCGGCGTCGGCC
>JAUVTI010000205.1 GCA_030601605.1 Gemmatimonadales bacterium | reverse complement strand
GAAGGGCTGTTCCTCGGTCCACTCCGGATGCTGAGGTGCAAGGGCCGTCAGACGGTCGAGGGCGAAGGCGAGCTGGAAGTAGAACGGCTGCTCCGACCACAGCGTCCCGTCGTTGTCGTACACTGCGATGCGCTCTGCCGGCGGCACGTAGTCCGCGCCGTCCGGCGCCGTCACGCTCTGGACGAAGTCGACGATGGCGTCTCTCGCCGGTCCGTCGTTCCAGGACGGCAGCGGGTCGGCCCCGCCCGGTGCGCAGCCGATGCATGCCATAGCGACCGCGGCGCACAAGCCTCTAGTGCGTATTCTCCTCATGCTTCGTCGCTCCTGGTGGGCTGTTGCGGCGAGGTGTGAAGCTCACCACGGTGCGGCGGTGAGTCAATCCCGGTGGCTGCGACGCCGAGCCCTGGGCGTGCGTTCCGGCCTGCCGCCCGACCGTCGTGACGGTATCTTTCACGGCCCATGAGCAAGAACGCCGGCAAGACGACCTCGGTTCTCGGACCGCCCAGCGACCTCAACCCCCGCGGGGAGGCCGCGCTGGACTTCGGGGACAAGTGCCTGGCGGACATGACCCCGGCCGACTACGCGGCCATCGGGTTCTTGTCGGGTCTCGAGGTCCACCAACAGCTCATCACCCGCTCCAAGCTGTTCTGCCGCTGCCCGGCGGGACGCAACTCCACCGAGATCGACGCCGAGGTGCTGCGCCACATGCGCCCCACGCTGAGCGAGCTTGGCGAGTACGACGGCACCGCGCTCATGGAGTTCAAGACGCGGAAGGAGATCGTCTACCGGCTCGAGCGGGGGTCGGTGTGCACCTATGAGACAGACGACACACCGCCGTTCGAGATCGACGACGAGGCGGTTCGGGTGGCCATCGAGATCGCGCAGCTCTGCAACCTGAACCTGATCTCCGAGCTGCACGTGATGCGCAAGCAGTACCTGGACGGCTCGATCCCGACCGGGTTCCAGCGCACGGCGATGGTGGGGCTCACGGGCGCCATTCCTTTCAAGGTGCCGGAGCTGGGCGTGGACCGGGAGCTCTCCATTCGCCAGTTGTCGCTGGAGGAGGACTCCTGCCGCGAGGTGACCGACATCGGGCACCGCATAACGTTCAGGACCGACCGGCTCGGCATGCCGCTCACCGAGATGGTGACCGAGCCGGAGCTCGTCACCCCGTGGGAGCTGCAGGCAGCGGGCCGTCTCCTGGCCGCGATCGCCCAGGCCACCCGCAAGGTGCGCCGCGGCCCGGGTGCTGCGCGGCAGGACGTGAATGTCTCGGTGGCCGGCGGGCGGCGCGTGGAGATCAAGGGCGTGGACAACCACCGTCACCTTCCGCTGCTCGTGCACACGGAGGCACTCAGGCAGCTCAACCTGCTGCGCGTGAAGGCCGAGCTGGAACGGCGCGGAGTGACGATGAGCGCGCTGGCCATACCCGATGCCGGGGTCCCGTGGGAAGTGTCGCCCAGGGTGGTCGACGCCGGTGCGGCGCTGGCTCGTCGCTCCGACTTCCAGCCGATCAGGGATGCCCTGGAGCGCGGTGAGGCGATCGCAGCGGTGCGCCTGGCCGGGTTTGCCGGACTGCTCGCACACGGCACTCAGCCGGGTGTGACGCTCGCGCGCGAGTTCGCCGACCGCGTGCGGGTCATCGCGTGCCCGGAGCACCGCCCGTTCATGATCCACTCCGACATCACCGACTACGGGCTGGACCCGCGGGAGTGGCGTGAACTGAGGAACCTGCTGCAGGCCGAGAGCGATGACGCAGTGGTCGTGGTGTGGGCGACCGAGCAGGACGCGGCGACCGCGGTGCGCGAAGTGCTGATTCGCGCACAGGACGCGCTCGTGGGTGTCCCCTCCGAGACCAGGCAGGCCTTCCGCGACGGCACCAACGGGTTCGAGCGCATACTGCCCGGCGCCGACCGGATGTACCCCGACACCGACACGCCGCCGCTTCCGATCGCCGATACAGTGGTGGCGGAAGTCCGCGACCAGCTGCCCGAGACTCCGTGGAGCCGTGAAGCGCGGTACGCAGAGTCGGGTCTGGGGTTCTCGGAGGCGAGGCGGCTGGCGCGGGCCGAGTGGGCGGACCTGTTCGACGCGCTCGAGCCCGAGAGTGGGGAAGTGGCCCGCCGGCTGGCCGCCAGCCTTCAGAAGCGGCTGCCGTAGCATAGGCGCCGCGGCCGGCTCACGCCGGACGCAGCCTCGATGCCCGATGCCACACGCCTGGCGCCGATGGTGCGCGCCATCGAGTCGGGTGAGATCCGGCCCGAGGCGCTGGACCGGATGCTGGATGCGCTCGTCGCCGAATCGGAGGCCGCGCCCGATGAGATACTGGCGCGCTACCGCGGTGACGGTGGAGATGAAGATGTACTCACCCGCCGCCTCACCGACGTCGTGGTGGAGGTGCAGTCGCTGACGACCGAGAGGTCCGACGGCGTGCTGCGCTGGGCCATGGGCGCGGTGATGCCGCAGCTCCTGGGCCGGCTGGATCCCACCGTAGTGCGTGAGCGGCTGAGACAGGCTCTCGAAGACGCCGTGCCGGAGACGGTCGCATGAGCGGCGACAACGACACGTACAAGGGCTACCGCGGCCCCACCGTCGAAGTGATGAAGCGGTTCGGCGTCAGAGTCTGGTCCGAGGTGAAGGTGCGCACCACGCGGGGCGACTTCGAGGGGCTCATTCTGCCGCGCTCGGAGACGAGCGACGACGCGCACCTCGTGCTCAAGCTGGGGAGCGGGTACAACGTGGGGCTGCGCTTCGACACGGTGCTCGGGCTCGAGGAGGTGGGCTACCGCGAGGCACACTACCAGATCCCGGAGCAGGCCTTCCCCGTGGATCCCGGGAAACCCAGGGTGAAGCTGTTCGGAACGGGTGGGACCATCGCCTCGCGGCTGGACTATCGCACGGGCGCCGTGATCCCGGCCTTCAGCCCGGGGGAGCTGTACGGCTCAGTGCCCGAGCTGGCCGACATCTGCAACCTCGACACCGAGAAGCTGTTCGGGGTGTTCAGCGAGAACATGGGACCCGAGCAGTACCTGATCCTAGCCGAGAGGGTTGGCGAAGCGATCCGGGAAGGGTGGGACGGCGTCGTGATCGGTCACGGCACCGACACCATGCACCACACTGCGGCAGCGCTGTCGTTCATGGTGCAGGGCCCGCCGGTTCCGGTGGTGATGGTGGGGCGCCAGCGCTCCTCGGACCGGCCGTCGTCGGACGCCGCGCCGAACCTCATCAATGCGACCTGGGCCGCGGCGCACGGCCCCATCGCCGAGGTGATGGTGTGCATGTTCGGCCCCACGTCTGACCGCTACAACCTGCTGCACCGCGGCACGCGCGTGCGCAAGATGCACAGCTCGTACCGCAGCACGTTCCGCACGCTGGGCGACATCCCGCTGGCCATGGTGGAGAAGGGCACGATCACTCCGCTCAAGGACGACTGGGCCGCGCGCCGCGACGACCGCGGCGTCACGGTGCAGGCGGCGTACGACGAGCGGGCCACGATGCTGTACTACTACCCGGGCATGCAGGCCGATGTGGTGGACGCGCTGGTGGAGAAGGGGTACAGG
>JAUVTI010000175.1 GCA_030601605.1 Gemmatimonadales bacterium | reverse complement strand
CAGCGACGCAGTGATCGAGGACGCCGTGCGCCGCATGGCTCCGGAGTATGCCACTCTCAACGCAGAGTGGATGGCCGCTGCCCTCAGGCAGCGGCGCGACCAGCTGCCGCAGGCGGCCGATCGATTCTACCGACTCCTGGCGGGCGACGTGGACATCCACGGAACCGACGAGGCAGAGACGGTCGTGATCGACCGGCACGCAAACGACACGACCGAGGTCACGATTCACAGCGGGCCGCAGAGCCTGCCGTACCTGCACCGCAGGTTCGATCGCAACGAGACCAGCGAGCTCAGGTTCTATCTGGGTGGCGGTGATGATCGCGTTGTGGTACGAGGTCCCGGGGGCGGCACGATTCGTGTCATCGGCGGCGGGGCCACCTTGGTGATCGACTCCTCCAACGCCGGTGGGGTGCGGCTCTACGCGACCGAAGCCGACTCGGCCGAGGGACCGACGCGGGTGAGGGTGGACCGCCGCGTGTACACTGAGCCTCCGAGACCCGCGCGGGAGACGCTGCCGCCGCCTGACTGGGGGCGCCGTTGGAACAGCGTGGGCTGGGTAGGGGGCGGGCCCGACGTCGGGTTCTTCCTCGGAGGCGGCGCCAACACCACGCTCATGGGTTTCCGCCGGCACCCGTACGCCTCGTGGATGCAGGTGCGGGCAGGCTACGCCACGGCGGCGCAGACGGGCCGGATCGACTTCGAGAGCGACTTCACCTGGACCAATTCCAACGTCCACGCCCAGATCTACGCGCTGGTCAGCGGGATCGAGACCATGCGGTTCTTCGGGTTCGGAAACGAGAGCCCGTCCATCGAAGGTGACTCGTCGCGGGTCAAGCAGCGGCAGCTCACCGTCGCACCAGTCCTCTTCCTGCCGCTCGGCAGCAGGCAGGTGGAGCTGGGCCTCGGGCCCCTGATGAACTACTTCGACACCGAGGAAGATGCCGACCGCATCATCGACAGCGACACGCTCTACGGCTCGGGGAAGTTCGGGGAGGTGGGTGTCATCGGGGGGCTGCGCATCGACACCCGGGACCTCCCGTCGTGGCCCACGAGCGGGTTCCACGTGCTGCTCACGGGCGAGCTGTATCCGGAGGTGTGGGACGTGGCGACCACCTACGGGGCGATCGAAGGCGTCGCGTCGACGTATCTCACGGCCCGCTCGCTTCCGTTCCGACCCACGCTGGCCCTGCGGGCCGGCGCCAGGACGGTGTTCGGCGACTCGATCCCGTTCCAGCACGCGGCCTTCATCGGTGACGACCGCACGGTGCGCCTCGGCCGGCAGAACCGCTTCGCCGGTGAAACCGCGGTGTGGGGCAATGCCGAACTGCGCTTCAACGCCCAACGCTTCTTGTTCCTGCTGCCCGGGCAGATCGGGCTGTTTGGGCTGGGAGACATCGGGCGCGTGTTCCTGGAGGGGGAGGACTCGGACCGGTGGCACTGGGCGGCGGGCGGTGGCGTGTGGGTGTCGTTCGTGGCGCAGCGCATGACGCTGACCGTAGCGGTGGCCGCGAGCGACGAGCGTACGTCGGTGTACTTCCGCACCGGGTGGGCGTACTAGGGCCCGACATGCATGCAAAGGCGGCCCCATCGGGGGCCGCCCGCTATCTTTATTGGTAACCCAACTACAGGATCGCGGTGAAATGGCACGAAGGGCTGTAGTGCTCGTCGGCGTTTTGGTGGCCGCTCTCGTTCTCTTCACAGGCATACCGGCGGCGATCGACCTGGTGGCCGATTGGTACTGGTTCTCGGCACTCGGCTTCCAGTCCGTCTTCCTCACGGCGCTCACCACCAAGGTCGGTCTCGGCCTCGTCGTCGGAGTCGCAGCCGGCGCGTTCGTGTACGCCAACCTCCGGTTCGCCCAACGCGGCATCGTGCCCGATCCGATGGTCGTGGACCTCCGTTCCGGATTGCCCAAGGTGGACGTGACGCGGCTGCTGCGGCACGCCGCCCTGCCGGTGGCCGTGCTGTTCGGATTGCTGATGGGGGCGGCGGCGTCGGGAGCGTGGCTCACGCTGCTCCGGTTTCGCCATCGTGTGCCGTTCGAGGTGGTCGACCCCATCTTCGGCAGGGACATCAGCTATTACGTGTTCACGGTGCCCGCTCTCTCGGTGGTGATCGGGTTGGTCGTGACCGTAGTGGTGCTGACGCTCGCGGTAACCGCGGCGCTCTACCTCCTGCGGCGTGACATCGTGGCGCATGGCCGGCGTGTGGTGATCGAGCCGTCGGCGGAGTGGCACCTCGGAGGTCTGATCGCAGCGCTGTTCCTGACCACGGCGGCAACGGTGTTCCTCGTTCGCCTGCCCTCGCTGCTCTACTCCACGACGGGGCCGCTCCTGGGCGCCAGCTATGCGGATCTCGCGATACAGATCCCGGTGCTGCGATTGGCCGGAGTGATAGCGCTCGTTGGGGCCGTGTTCGTTCTCGTGGGCGCCCGCCGCCGGCGGCTGGTGCGCCACACGGTAGTGGCGGCGGCAGTCTACTTTGTGTTCGGGCTGATGGGCGCGCTCGCGGGCGTTGCTGTTCAGCGCCTGGTCGTCGTGCCGAACGAGCTGGTCAAGGAATTGCCGCAACTCGGGCACCACATCACGGCGACGCGCACGGCGTGGGGGCTGGACGACGTGGAGGTGCGCGACCTGAGCGGGGAGTCGGAGCTCACGCTGGACGACATCGTTGCCAACGCCGCGACGATCCGCAACGTGCGGCTGTGGGACCGGGATCCCCTGCTCCAGACCTTCGGTCAGCTGCAGGAGATCCGGACGTACTACGACTTTGTCTCGGTGGACGACGACCGCTACTGGATCGACGGACTCTACAGGCAGGTCCTGCTCTCACCCCGGGAGCTCAATCCGGCATCGCTGCCGACGCGCACGTTCATCAACGAGCGTCTCACCTTCACGCACGGCATGGGACTCACGCTCAGCCCGGTGAACCAGGTAACGGAGCAGGGGCTCCCCGTCCTGTTCATCAAGGACCTGCCTCCCGCGTCTTCCGTCAGTCTCGACGTCACGCGGCCAGGCATCTACTACGGGGAGCTGTCCGGCGGCTACGTGTTCGTGAACACACAGCAGGAGGAGTTCGACTTCCCCTCCGGTGAGGGCAACGTGTTCACGTCGTACGAGGGGATTGGTGGCGTGAAGGTCGGGTCGTGGGTGCGCAGGCTCGTGCTGAGCGTGCATTTCGGGTCGCTGAAGATGCTCATGTCGCAGGACATCACCGGGGAGAGCCGGGCACTCTACCACCGCAACGTGCGGCGGCGCGCCGCCAAGGCGCTCCCGTTCCTGCAGTGGGACAGCGATCCCTACATCGTGATCACCGACGAGGGACAGCTGAAGTGGATCCTTGACGCCTACACGGTCACCAACCGGTACCCCTATTCCGCGCGCATGGGCCAGGGAGCCAACTACATGCGCAACAGCGTGAAGGTCGTGATCGACGCCTATGACGGTGACGTGCAGGCGTATGTCGCGGACCCGGACGACCCGTTGATTCGGACGTACGCCTCGATCTTCGAGGGGATCTTCCAGCCGCTGGACTCGATGCCACAGGACCTGCGAGCGCACATCCGCTATCCCGAGGACCTGTTCCGCTTGCAGGCGGCTCTCTACACCACCTATCACATGGCGGAGCCGAGGGTCTTCTATCATCGCGAGGACCAGTGGCAGACCCCCGCGGTGGCCCGCATGGAGAGCTCCGGGGACCCCTTCCTGCGCCACATCATCATGAAGCTGCCGGGTGAGGCGAGCGAGGAGTTCATCATCATGACGCCGTTCACGCCGCGCGGGAAGGACAACCTCTCCGCGTGGATGGTGGCGCGCAACGACGGCGAGCACTATGGCGCCCTCATGGTGTACCGATTCCCACGGCAGAGCCTGGTGTTCGGGCCCACGCAGGTCGTGAACCGGATCAACCAGGACACCGAGATCTCGCGCCAGGTTTCCCTGTGGGACCAGCGCGGATCGGAGGTGATCCGCGGAAACCTCCTGGTCATCCCCGTCGAGGAGTCACTCATATTCGTTCAGGCGCTCTACCTGCGCGCCGAGGGCGGCCGCATCCCGGAGCTCAAGCGCGTGATTGTCGCGTACGAGAACCGCGTCGCGATGGAGGAGACGCTCGAGCAGGGCCTCGCCCGACTGTTCGGTGGTGCTGTCGATGCCGAGGCACGTCCGGCCGCCGGACTCGAGGCCGCCGCGGTACAGGCGGTGCTGCCCGAGAGCGTCACGGAGCTGGCCCGTCAGGCGGGCGAGCACTATGAGGCGGCCATGACGGCGCAGCGCGCCGGCGACTGGGCGCGCTATGGGCAGGAGATGCGCCGCGTGGGCGAGCTCCTGCGGCGCCTGGGCGAGCTCACGGAGGGAACACGCGAGTAGCCGGGTGGCCGCAGGATTGACCCGGTAGCTGCGGCGCGGTAGCTACAGGGAGCTAACGGGCCTCAGTCCCAGTGGAGGAAGGTTGAT
>JAUVTI010000059.1 GCA_030601605.1 Gemmatimonadales bacterium | reverse complement strand
GAACGAGGAGCTGATCGCGCTGGCCGAGACGGCCGACGCGGGCCGGTTCCTGTCGCGCGCGCGTGCCCTCCAGCCGGCCGACTTGTCCGACGTCCTGGCGGCGCTGGACGAGGATGTGCGCCTCCGCCTGGTGCAGGCGTTGCCGCCGGACGTAGTGTCGGAGGCGCTGGCGGAGATGGAGGAGGAGGAGCACCCCGAAGAGGTGCTGGCGGCGCTGCAGCCGGACAAGGCAGCGGACATCGTGGAGAAGCTGGAGGACGACGACGCGGTCGATCTGATCGGCGATCTCCCGCCCGAGGTGGCTGCCCGGATCCTGGCCCACGTCGCGGACCGGGCGGACATCGAACGGCTGCTGGTGTACGGCGAGGAGACGGCTGGCGGGCGGATGACCGCGCAGCTGGTGGCGGTCCCGACGGATGCGACGGCGGCGCAGGCCATCGAGGAGGTGCGGCGCCAAGCCGAGGAGATCGGAGATTTCTACCAGATTCACTGCGTGGACGACGGCAACCGGCTGGTCGGCATTTTGCCGCTGCAGCGGATGGTCGTGGCGAGGCCGGAAACCGAGGTGGGTGCCATCATGGTGGTGCCACCGGTGGTGGCCACGCCGGACATGGACCAGGAGCAGGTGGCCCGGCTCATGAGCCGGTACAACGTTCCGGTCGTTCCGGTCGTGAACCACGATGGCAAGCTTCTGGGACGCGTCACGTTCGATGACGTGATCGACGTGGTCGAGGCCGAGCAGACCGAGGATCTGCTCAAGTTCGCCGGCGCCGCCGCCGACGAGCAGTTGGCCGGCACTTGGTACCACGCCGTGCGCAGCCGTCTGCCGTGGCTGTACCTCAACCTGTTCACGGCGTTCTTCGCCGGCGCGGTGGTGCTGGCGTTCCAGGAGACCATCGCCCAGATCGTGGCGCTCGCGGCCATCATGCCGATCGTGGCCGGGTTGGGGGGCAGCGCCGGCACGCAGACTCTCGCGGTGACGGTGCGGCGAATCGCGTTGGGGATGATCCCCACGCGGGCCGGGCTTGCGCTCGTCGGCAAGGAGATGTTGGTGGGCGCGATCAACGGGTTGGCCATCGGAGTGGTCGTGGGCCTGGTCACGGTTGCGACCGGACGCCCCTGGGCGATGGGGGCCGTGGTCACCGCGGCCATGTGGGGCAGCCTGTTCGTCGCGGCCACTGTGGGGGCGGCCGTTCCACTGCTGTTGCAGCGCATCGGCGTCGATCCCGCGGTGGCGAGTTCCGGGTTCGTCACGGCGGTCACGGACGTCGCGGGCTTCCTGCTGCTGCTGGGGTTGGCGGCGGCCGTGCTGCTGCCGGGCTCCTGATGCGGGTTGCGGCGCGGAGCGGGCACGCGCGAGCTTACGAATGATGGTGACCGACGGCCTCATCGAGGGCATCAGGCAAGGTCGGATTCCCGTGCTGGCGCGTGCCATCTCGCTGGTGGAGAACGGCCGGGATGGCTACGAGCGTCTCCTGTCTGCGCTCCACCCCCTGGTGGGGCGGGCGCACCGTGTCGGCATCACGGGGCCACCGGGAGGCGGCAAGTCGACCCTGATCGAGCGACTGGTCCAGGTGTACCGGGAGAGAGACATCACGGTCGCCGTCGTGGCGGTGGATCCGACCAGCCCGTTCAGCGGCGGTGCGCTGCTGGGTGACCGCATCCGGATGGATTCGCTCACGCTCGATCCGGGGGTGTACATCCGGTCCATGGCCTCACGCGGCGCGCACGGCGGCCTCGCGACCACGACACGCGAGGTGTGCGATGTGCTCGATGCGTTCGGGTTCGAGCGCATCATCATCGAGACCGTCGGCGTGGGGCAGTCGGAGCTGGCGATAGCCGGGAGCGCCGATACGACCGCGCTGGTGTTGGTTCCGGAGTCCGGCGACGGCGTGCAGGTGCTCAAGGCCGGGGTAATGGAGATCGCGGACCTCTACCTCGTCAACAAGGCGGACCGCCCCGGCGCGGACCGCTTGGTGCAGGAGGTGGAGGTGATGCTGGGAATCAGGCGTGGCAACGCGTTGCGCCATGTCGGGCCGCACCATGGCCCCGCTACGACGGGAAGCGGGAAACGGGAAGCGGAAGACGTGAGCGAGTGGTCCCCGCCGGTGCTCACGTCGGTGGCGGTAAGCGGGGAAGGAGTCACCGAATTGGTCGAGGCATTCGACGCGCATTATGAACACCTGGAACAAAGTGGTGAGCTGGAGCGGTTGCGACGGGAGGGGCTGGCGCGACACACGCGCGACGTTGTGGATCGGGCGCTCAGCAACCTGGTCTGGCAGGAGGGGGATGGCGCGGAGATTCTCGCTGAGAAGCTGGACGACCTGGCGAGCGGGCGTGTCAGTCCATACAAGATCGCGCACGACATCGTAGCACACCTGCAGGAGGCTCCCGAGTAATGGCGGATCGCGGCTCTCACGACAATTGGCGCGCGCGGTTCGACGAGGCGCCCAAGCGGCGCGACGTCGACTTCGTAACCCAGAGCTCGGCCGAGGTCGAGCCCCTGTACACGCCCGACGACCTCGACGCCTTCGACTACGACCGGCAGCTGGCCGACCCCGGCGAGTACCCGTTCACGCGCGGCATCCATCCCACGATGTACCGGGGCCGCCTGTGGACGATGCGCCAGTTCTCCGGGTTCGGCACGGCAGAGGACACCAACGAGCGCTACAAGTTCCTGCTCGAGCGCGGCCAGACCGGGCTCTCGGTGGCGGTCGACTTCCCGACGCTGATGGGGTACGACTCGGACCACGTGCGCAGCGAGGGGGAGGTCGGCAAGAGCGGCGTCGCGATCAGCTCGCTCGCCGACATGGAGACGTTGTTCGACGGGATCCCGATGGAGCAGGTCTCCACCTCCATGACGATCAACGGGCCGGCAGCGATGCTGTTCTGTTTCTACGTGGCCGCGGCCGAGCGCCAGGGCGCCGACATCTCCAAACTCAGGGGGACCGTTCAGAACGATATCCTGAAGGAGTACATGGCGCAGCACGCGTGGGTGTTCCCGGTCGAGCCCGCGCTCAAGATCATCGTGGACATGTTCGAGTGGGCCACCGAGCACACGCCGCATTGGAACACGATCTCGATAAGCGGCTACCACATCCGCGAAGCCGGCGCCACTGCCGTGCAGGAGCTCGCGTTCACGCTGGCAAACGGGTTCGAGTACGTGGAGCACGGCGTGGCACGCGGGCTGAACATCGACGACTTCGCGCCGCGGTTGTCGTTCTTCTGGGACGTTCACAATGACTTTTTCGAAGAGATCGCCAAGATGCGGGCCGCGCGCCGCATTTGGGCGCGGCACATGCGCGAGCGCTACGGCGCGACGAAGCCCCGCTCGTGGATGATGCGGTTCCACTGCCAGACGGCCGGGGTGTCGCTCACCGCGCAGCAGCCGATGAACAACGTGGTACGCGTGGCATACCAGGGCATGGCCGCGGCGTTGGGCGGCACGCAGTCGCTGCACACGAACTCGCTGGATGAGACGCTGGCGCTCCCGACAGAGGACGCGGTCAAGCTCGCGCTGCGTACACAGCAGATCCTCGCGTACGAAACGGGGATCGCCAACGTGATCGACCCTCTGGCCGGATCGTACTACGTCGAGGCGCTGACGGACCGGATGGAGAGCGAGGCCGAGGCGGTGTTCGATGAGATCGAGCGCATGGACGGAGTCGTGCAGGGTATCGAGCACGGCTGGTTCCAGCGCCAGATTCACCACAGCGCACTGCGCTACCAACACGAGGTCGAACAGAAACGGCGCATCGTCGTTGGCGTGAACGAGTTCGAGGACAGCGACGAGGCACAGCTGGAGATCCTCACCGTGAGCGACGCCCCCGCCGAGTTCCAGCGGCGCAGGCTCTCCGAGCTCAGGGAGAGACGCGACGACGCTGATGTCGAGCGCTGCCTCACAGCGCTGCGCGGCGCCGCCGAGGCGGAGGACAACGTGATTCCCGCGATGCTCGATTGCGCCCGGGCGTACTGCACACTGTTCGAGATCCGACATGCGTTAGAGGAGGTCTATGGTGCATACCGCGAACCCGTCTTCTTCTAAGAGCGTCGCCGCGCGCGGCGCCCCGGGCCGGCCGGTGACGGACGCCGGCCCCGCGGCGACGTTGCAGCCGATCGTGGATTGGCTCGCCGAGTATGGCGCGACCGAGCACTGGGTCGTGTCGTGCTATCTGAAGCTCGAGCCGCGCGACCGGAGCCGTGGGAAGTACCTGATCAAGCTGAAGAACCGCATCAAGGACCGCCTGGCGTGGCTCGAAGCGCAGGGCATACCCCGCGCGGAGCGCGAGACGGTCGGGCGCGATCTGGAGCGGATTCGGGAGTACCTGGAGCATCCCGGGAACGTCTCGACGGGGGCGGGGATCGCGCTGTTCGCGTGCGAGCCGCTGGATCTGTTCGAGGCGGTGCCGCTGCCGTGGGTGTTCCGATCCCGGTTGTCGATCGACCACACGCCGCTGATTCGTGAGGCAGCGGCTCTCAACGACGAGTTCGGGCTGGTCCTGTGCGCGGTGTACGACCGGACGAGCGCGCGGTTCTTCACGGTCACCGCGTTCGGGGTGGAGGAGCTCTCGAGCCTGGACGCGGGCGACACGACCCGCCCAGGGCGATTTCGCGGTCTCGGTGCGGCGGGCGAGCACAAGTACCACCAGCGGATCCGCGAGGAGAAACAACGCCACTACGCGCAGATCGCGCAGCGTCTGTTCGACGCGTCGCGCGACCACCCGGTTCGGGGGATCGCCTTGGCGGGCATGGGCTCCGACGCAGATGCGGTTGGGCCGCATTTGCATCCGTACCTGTCGAAGCTCCTGCTGGGTACCGTCAAGCTGAATCCCAAGACAGCCACTGAAGCCGAGGTGAGAGAGGCCGTCCTCGGATTGCGCCGCAACACCGAGCGCGTGTGGGAAGCGGAGCACGTCGCGTCGCTCAGGGAGCGGCTGGGAACGGGCTGGGCGGTGAACGGCATCGAGCCGGTCCTGCAGGTTCTGTTTCAGGGGCAGGTGCGCACGTTGCTGGTCGATCCGACGGTGGCGCAGGCCGGATTCCGCTGTGCGGGCACCGGGCATCTGACTACGACGGCCGAGGGCTGCGACGGCGCGGGAGATCCGGAGTCGGTGCCCGACGTGGTCGACGAGGCCATCGAGGAGGCGCTGCGCCAGGGGAGCGACGTCGATGTGGTGGAGGACAGCGACGCTCGCACCAGGGTGGATGGACTGGCGGCGCTGCTCCGGTTCCGGAGGCAGTGATCCGGTGCTGGCTCGGGCGCTTGTTTCGATTCTCCCGGCACCTTAGGTTCCGCGCACCATGGTGAAGAAAGCGGATCGGCCCATCCGCGTACTCGTCGGCAAGCCCGGACTGGATGGTCACGACCGGGGGGCCAAGGTCGTAGCGGCAGCCCTGCGCGACGCCGGCATGGAAGTGATCTACACCGGGCTGCACCAAACGCCCGAGATGATCGCCACGGCCGCCGTTCAGGAGGACGTGGACGTAGTCGGCCTCTCCATCCTGTCCGGCGCCCACATGACGCTGTTCCCCCGGGTTCGGGATCTCCTGTCAGAAGCGGGCCGCTCCGACGTTCTCGTCATCGGCGGCGGGATCATCCCCGCGGAGGACATCGAGAGGCTGGAGGGGAAGGGTATCGCGAAGCTGTTCGGACCGGGCACCGCCTCCCAGGAGATCGTGGAGTACATCACATCCTGGGCGGAGAGTCGCGGCGAGTGACGAACAGCGGATCGCTGACCCACCAGTCCCGGCTCCGAGTGCTCACCGACGAGTACCGTGAACTGGTGCTCCGCCGCGAGCAGGGCGGCGGACCCAAGAAGATCCAGAAACAGCACGACCAGGGCAAGATGACGGCGCGCGAGAGGATCGGGCGGCTGCTCGATCCGGACACGCCCTGGATGGAGATCGGCCTGTTGGTGGCGTACGACCGGTACGACGGTCAGGCGCCCTCGGCGGGCGTCGTCACCGGGGTCGGCATGGTCTCGGGGCGCCACGTCGTGATAATCGCCAACGACGCCACGGTGAAGGCGGGATCGTGGTGGCCCGAGACGATCAAGAAGATGCTGAGGGCCCAGGAGGTCGCGATGCGCGAGCGCATCCCGATCATCTACCTGGTGGACTCGGCCGGAGTGAACCTGCCGTACCAGGAGGGCGTGTTCCCAGGACAGTACGGCGCGGCGCGGATCTTCTACTACAACTCTCTCATGCGGCGCTATCTCCACGTGCCGCAGATCAGCGCGGTGATGGGCCCCTGTATTGCAGGTGGCGCGTACCTGCCGGCGCTCTCCGACGTGATCTTCATGGTCGAGGGATCCTCATTCATGGGGCTCGGCGGCCCGAATCTCGTGAAGGGCGCCACCGGGCAAGCGGTGGACGGCGAGATGCTGGGCGGTGCGGTGACCCACACTTCCATCTCGGCAGTCGCCCACTACAGGGCGAAGGACGACGCCGAGTGCATCGAGCAGCTGCGCGACTACGTCGCGCGGCTCCCCGACGCCGAATATGCGAGCGAGCGGGCCCAGGTCGGGACAGGAGCTCCGCCCACCCGCCCACCCGCGGAGCTGTACGACATCCTGTCGCCCGATCACCGCATGGCGTACGACATGCGCGACGTGCTGCACTGCATCCTCGACGATGGCAAGCTCGACGAGTTCCAGCCCGAGATCGGGCAGGAGATGCTGTGCGGGCACGGCGCCATCGAGGGTCACGGGGTGGCGGTGATTGCCAACCAGCGCGGCCTGATCAGGGGCAAGGACGGTGACGCTCCGCGCGTGGGCGGCATCGTGTACACGGAGAGCGCCGAGAAGGTGGCCTTCTTCATCGATACGGCGAGCCGCGAGCGCATCCCGCTGCTGTTCGTGCAGGACGTGAGCGGGTTCATGGTGGGGCCAGAGGCCGAGCACTCAGGGGTCGTCCGCGCCGGAGCACTGTTCGTGGAGGCGATGGCCACCGCCGTGGTGCCCAAGCTCGTGCTCACCGTGAACCACGCTTCGGGGGCCGGCTACTATGCCATGGCCGGCCAGGGCTTCGATCCCGACTTCATCCTCTCGCTGCCTACCGGTCGGATGGGCGTCATGGAAGGCGAGGCGGCGGTGAACGCCGTGTTCGGAGCTCGGGTGAACGATCCCGAGTCGGCCGAGGCGGTCGAGAAGATGCGTGCCGACTACGAGCACAACCTCGATGCCAAGTACGCCGCGGCTCGCGGCTACGTGGACGCGATCGTCGTACCCGAGGAGGTCCGCCGGATCTTGGCATTCGCCCTGGGCGCGACCCGTTACTATCGCGGCCCACACCTCGGAGCGTTCGTACTGCCCCCTCTGGATTACGTGAGCTCGTGAAATCAGCTGATCTGTGGCGTCGGCTGACGTGGGTTCCCGTGGCCGTCGCGGCGGTGGGGTGTGCCGGAGGCTCGGCCCCCCGGGCAGCGGTCGAGCCGGAGCCGCCTGTCGCGGCACCGGCCGATGTCACCGACATGGAGTCCGCGCCAGAGGCTGCCGCCGAGCCGGTACTGCCTCCCCGCTACGCCATGCTCGCCGGGCTCATGCCGGTACGCTCTCTGGGAGTCGATTCGTTCCGGCTCGCGTACCCGGCGTTCGACGGCCGCAACGTCCTGATCGCGATTCTCGACAGTGGGCTCGACCCGGCGCTGCCGGGCCTCCGCTCCACCACCTTGGGGCTGCGCAAGGTACTCGATCTGCGCGACTTCTCCGGTGAGGGGCGAGTGCTCCTCGAGCCGATCGAGCCGGGGGCAAACGGAGTGGTGGAGGTCCAGGGACACACGCTGGGCGGATTCGGGCGCGTTGCGCGAGTCGCGGCGGGTCCGTTCTACGGTGGAGTCTTCCGCGAGATCGATCTGGGAGCGGCGCCGGCCGCAGATGTGAACGGAAACGGCCGAGTGGGTGACGAGTTCCCGGTGCTGGTGGGGCGGGCGAGCGACGGATGGGTGGTGGTCACGGACACCGACGGCGACGGAATGCTCGACGACGAGCGCCCGGTGCGCGATTACCTGGTCGGGGCGGAGACGTTCACGTACCGCAGCGGGCTCGCCGCGCGCGGACCGATGACGATGGCCGTGAACTTCTCGGAGCAGGACGGAAGGCCCCGCCTGGATCTGTTCATGGACAACTCGGGCCACGGCTCTCACGTCGCGGGGATCGCTGCCGGGCACGACATGTTCGGCATCGAGGGGTTCGACGGGGTCGCGCCGGGGGCGCAGTTGCTGGGGCTCAAGATCTCCAACAACACCAGGGGCGGGATATCGGTGACGGGCAGCATGGTCCGCGCCATGAACTACGCAGCGGACTTCGCCAGGCGGCGAGCGCTCCCCCTGGTGCTGAACATGAGCTTCGGTGTGGGCAACGAGCTCGAGGGCTCGGCGGCGATCGACTCGATGATCAATGAATTCGCGCTGAAGCACCCGGACGTTCTGTTCGTGATCAGCGCCGGCAACGACGGCCCCGGCATTTCCAGCCTCGGGTTCCCGGGGTCAGCGGACTACGCGATCTCCGTCTGCGCGCTTTTCCCCGGAGTGTTTGCACGTCCGCCTCAGCCCGGTGTTCCGCCTGAAGAGGACGTCATGGGCTGGTGGAGCGCGCGTGGCGGGGAGGTCGGAAAGCCCGACGTGTGCGCGCCCGGTGTCGCGTTCTCCACCGTCCCGTCATGGCAGACGGGCGAAGAGATCTCCGGGGGGACGAGCATGGCGGCCCCGCAGGTGGCCGGCGTCGCAGCCCTGCTCCTGTCCGGCGCGCGGCAGAACGGCGGCACCCTGCGCGCCATCGACCTCAAGCAGGCGCTCAAGAGCAGTGCCCGGCCGATGGCCGGCGCCACGGTCCTGGATCAGGGCGCCGGCGTCCCCAACGCGAGAGCCGCTTTTAAATGGCTCGAGGCGGCGCACCAGGCGGGCGTATACCACGTGCGATCGGTTCCGGACGGCGCCAACACATCGACCGGTTCCGCTGCGTATCGCCGCGGCGGCATCGGGACGCCCGGTGACACGATACAGCGGTTCGTCGTCACTTCGGTGGGCGGGCAGCCGGCGGCGCGCCTGCTGCTCACATCCGACGCTCCCTGGCTTCGCACGCCGCGAGTGATCGAGCCCGCGGGCGGGCCGGTGACGATCAATCTCAGCTACGACGCGTCACAGCTCACCGACCCCGGGATGTACGTGGGAACCGTGTGGGCCCGTCCCGCGAGCGACACCTTGGCCGGAGCTTCGTTCGGACTCACGAACACGGTCATCGTGCCGTACTCCCTGCAGCAACCTCTGGAGGTGACGGGGATGCTGACCCCGGGCGCCGTCGCCCGTTACTTCGTCGACGTGCCCGATGGCAGCGGCGGACTGGCCGTGGAGGTCAGACTCCCCCGTCTCGGTCAGGAGGCCACGCTGTACCTGTTCGAGCCCAATGGCCAACCGTATCGCGGCGGCAGCTCCACCACGGTGGGCGGTGGCGAGGCGGTCGCCGGCATGATGGTGTCGGGCGAGGATCTTCAGGTGGGCGTGTATGAGGCGGTGGTGGTCGCGCCGGCGCTCGACGCGGTGAACTACGAGTTCGGGGCGAGCTTGCCCGCCGTGGCGATCGCCTCGGTGGGCACGGGACCGTCGGCCTCGTTCCGCTCCACGGCGGGAAGGCCGGTGGCCACCAAGGTGGCTGCCGAGATGATCGGCGCCGCTCGACGCGAGCTGATCGATGGGGCGGGGAAGGAGCGGCACGTGGTTCGCACCACGGTTCCGGCGTGGGCCGACGAGATGATCGTGGACGTGACCCTGACCCCCGAGTTGTGGAACCAGCTCACCGACTTCGGCGTCACCGTCTTCGACGCGTCCGGTCGTCGGCTGAGCGACGGCCCGCTCGACTACGCCTTCGGCCGTCTCGGTCTCGCGCTCGATTCCCTCGTCGTGGGGACCGATATCCAGATCGAACTCTATCCCGCGTTTGCCCACCTGGAGCCGGGAGCGTGGAGCGCTGAGGTACAGATCACGTACCTCGGGATGGAGCGGATTCCGCTGCCCGCTCTTGGTGACAGTATGGCCGGCAACGTGGAGGTCATCCCGAACGGGATGACGGGCCTGCAGTTCAGCCCGGTGCCGCCCGAGGTGGAGTTGCCGGAGGGGTTCGAACCCTACGTGGAGTTCGTCGCCGAGACCGCGGAAGGTCCCA